>CAMWMW010000132.1 GCA_947175455.1 uncultured Porphyromonadaceae bacterium
AGTCTTTACCCTGTCAACCAAAGTAGTTTCCCTTTTTTTCTCCTGAGTTTTATTTTTCACTTTCTTTTTGGAACTCCGGCGACCGGAGTTTTCCGCATTCTTCCGGTCTTGCCCCTCGGCTGCCCCGGAGGTGATTACCGGCGGCTCTTCATTAGTATCAATATGTGGAGTGTAGCTTTGGTAGTTATTCATTTACGAGAGGATGCAATTTGCGCTTCCAATTACAAAATTAATTAAAATTCCGCAATAAAGACCCCTCTTCACCAAATTTTAAACAACTTCTTGCTATTGGACATCCATGGGGTGTGCGTCAGTTTCACTAATGCTGTCTGAAACAAAAGGAGTCACCGATATCGAATCACGCGGGGATATGATGGAATCTCCGACACAAACGGTATCCTTCGGCTGAATATCTGTCTTTTCCACCTTTCTGAATTTTGGCTCTTTGGCTCCTTTCACTGTCGGAATCCAGGGAATATCCACGCCATCGGTATAATTCTGCTCAAGATCTCTTCTGCCGGGCACAACGATTACGGGCATCCCGATTTCGACAAGTTCCACAAGTTCAAGAATATTCTCGTTTTTTATCCTTATGCAGCCGTGACTTGCCCTCGCCCCGATGCTCCACGGCGCACACGTGCCATGAATTCCGATCTGCGAAGTGCCAGGTATGCGAAGCCGTATGAACCGTGGTCCGAACTGTCCTTTTTTCTTGGAAGTGACTCCATCGTCATCAGTAAACAGCCAGTCCGTACTGTCATATATTCCTTCAACGTAAAAGAAACCTTCAGGGGTTTTTGAGTCTCCTTTTTCATGTTTTGTGCCGAAATTCTTTGCACATGCCATGCCATACGACTTCCTCTCGACACCGAATTTATCAAACAGTATCACTTTCATGCGGCTTTTATCAACTGCAATAAATCCGCCGTACTGATTATTCAGCAGCTTTTTCACATATGAAGTGGATTTATGAATCATGTCAGGTAATATTCCGGCATCGTACTGTTCCCATTTTCCTGAATTTTCCATAAATTCCATCAAGTCTTCGGGCTTCTCGCTATTGACAGTCGAGGCTACAGGTTCAACATCCGCTATCGAATCCGTAACGACTGACGCAGAGTCGAGAGAACCGGCAAAGACAGCTTCCGACTCAGTATCCAATTCCGCCGCCACTTTGTCTCGCATACATGACACACACATCAGACATATTATAAGCCCAGATACGCTATAAACTCCTGCTTTCGACATAAAATTCTTATGTTTTGTGTAAGATTCATAACTTGCGGCTGCAAAATTAGTTATTAAATCCGACTTTACACAATCTCTATGATGAAATGTTGTATGATTAGCGGAATATAAGGATTTTTTGCTAAATTTGCAGATTGATGGGCAAATCTAAAACCATAGGAATAGCCATACTCGCGATAATCTGGATATGGCTTGTCTGGATGTTATTGGCGGCTACAGGTGTCAATCTCAAGAACCTTCTGATAGTCGTGATGACAGGAATTATCATATTTGTGCCGTTATATAAAAAATATTTTGGCAAACAATGAATTTACTCAGTCATATCAATAATCCGGAAGAACTGCGCAAACTCCGTGCCGACCAGCTTCCGCAACTTTGCTCCGAGATAAGGGAATACATGATTGATAATCTTTCCCACAACCCAGGACATTTCGGCTCAAGCATGGGTGCGGTGGAGATTATTGTGGCTCTTCATTACGTTTTCGACACCCCGCGTGACCGTCTTGTGTGGGATGTAGGTCATCAGGCTTACGCGCACAAACTGCTGACCGGAAGGCGTGATCTTTTCCCGAATCAAAGAACCGAAGGAGGAATCAGCGGCTTCCCGTTTCCGGCTGAAAGCAAATATGACACTTTTGTATGCGGACATGCGGGAAATTCGATTTCCGCAGCCCTTGGGATGGCAATTGCCGACATGAACACACCCGGAGAGGAAGACCGGAAGACAATAGCGGTTGTAGGAGATGCCTCGATAAGCAACGGCCTTTCGTTTGAAGGCATCAACAATGTCTCCAACAATCCCAACAATCTTCTTATCATACTTAACGACAATGACATGTCGATAGACAGTCCGGTAGGCGCGATGCACAGGTATCTCTCTGATATGACCACCTCTGCATCTTACAACCGTATCAGGCTCAGGATATATAATCTATTTAAAAAATGGGGGCTTGTAAATGATAAAAGGAAAGGATTGCTGTTGCGTTTCAACAATGCGGTGAAATCGCTTATCTCCACACAGCAGAATATTTTCGAAGGACTCAACATCCGATATTTCGGTCCTTTTGACGGGAATGATGTGACAAAGGTCGTGAAAGTACTCTCTGACATCAAAGATATGAGGGGACCGAGGATACTTCATCTCAGAACTGTAAAAGGGAAAGGATACAAGGCTGCGGAAGAGAATCCGCAGGCATGGCATGCACCCGGCAATTTTGACCCTGAGACCGGAGAGAAAATCAGATCTACCTCATCTTCCACCCCCCTGTGGCAGGAAGTTTTCGGAGAGACTCTTGTCAGGCTGGCTGAAAATAATAAAAAAATAGTCGGAATAACTGCGGCAATGTTGTCCGGAACATCCATGAACAAAATGATGGACCGCTTCCCCGAAAGGACATTCGATGTGGGTATTTCCGAAGGACATGCCGTAACATTCGCCGGAGGTCTTGCGGCTGCCGGAATGAAACCGTATGTCGCTATTTATTCCTCATTTCTTCAACGCGGTTTCGACAATATAATTCACGATGTGGCGATACAGGGATTGCCTGTGGTCTTCTGTATAGACCGTGCCGGCGTTGTCGGTGAAGACGGTGTCACTCATCATGGACTCTTTGATTTGGCATATCTCAAGATAATTCCCGGCATAAACGTTGCGTCTCCTATGGACATCAGATCTCTGAAGGCTTTGATGAAAACGGCGGAAAATACGTCTGCTCCTGTTGCAATCCGTTATCCGAGAGGCAAGGCAAAAGGTGAGAATTCCGATGAAAACGCGATTCCATTGGCGATAGGGAAAGGAAGACAGATACATGCAGCCGACTCACCGAGGATTGCTATCCTGACTATCGGTCCGTCCGGTTTCGAAGCATTGGAAGCAGCCAGGGAACTTAAAACTCTGAATATGCAAGTCGATGTTTACGACATGATATGGGTAAAACCGATTGATTCCGTCATTCTTGAGAAAGTAGCAAAAAATTATGATGCTGTCGTAACCGTCGAAGATGGGACTGTAGAGGGGGGATTCGGCTCTACTGTTACAGATTGGTTCAATGATAACGGATATTGCATTCACGTAGAGAAATCCGGAATCCACGATGAATGGATCACTCACGCTAAAGTCGAGCAGCTGCATTCCCGCTGTGGCATAGATGCATCCGGGATTGTCGAGACTGTAAAGAAACTATATGCCGGATTATCCGTTAAATAATAAAAATTGGTCTGATGAAAATTGTAATAGCAGGTGCCGGAGAAGTGGGAACACATCTCGCAAAAATGCTCTCCAACGAAGATCAGGATATCATACTTCTGGATAACGATCAGGCTCGTCTTGATGTCATAGACTCCAACTACAACCTCATGACATGGAATGGTTCCACGTCTTCGTTCAATAGTCTGAGAGATGTAGGCGTATCAAATGCAGACCTGTATATCGCTGTCACTCCATATGAAACCCGCAATATAACCAGCTGCGCGATAGCTAAAAGACTCGGGGCAAAGAAAACCGTCGCAAGAATAGACAACAGCGAATTCCTTAACCCTGACAACGGTGCGATCCTTAAGGATGTAGGAGTTGATTTTCTTATTTACCCCGAGAACATAGCGGCACAGGAAATCGCGGTGGCTCTATATCACAATTGGGCGAGATATTGGGGAGAACTTCACAATGGAGGCTTATTGCTGATCGGAGTCAAACTGCACGGAGATTCACCGCTGATAGATTGCAAACTAAGAGATCTGCCGGTAAAGACACATGATTTTCATGTCGCTGCGATCAAGAGGAACAATGAGACGATTATTCCAAACGGTAACGATGAAATCAGACGTGACGATATCGTATATTTCATAACTACTCCTCCATTCATTCAGGAAGTAAGGGAAATTTGCGGCAAAAAGAAACGCGTTATCAAAAAAGCGCTCATTGTGGGAGGAAGCAGAATAGCGCAACGTTTCGCAAAACTATACAATGAAGAATTTCATATAAAGATCATTGATAACGACTGGGAGAATTGCGAAACAATGGCAACAATTCTGCCCAATTGCGAGATAGTCTACGGCGATGCTCTTGACATAGAAGTCTTGAGGGAAAACAACATTTACCAGTATGATGCGTTTTTGGCTTTGACAGACTCTTCGGAAACCAATATACTATCGTGTCTTACGGCAAAAGAATTCGGAGTGCCGAAAACAATTGCCGATGTTGAAAACCTCCAGTTCCTCAGTCAGGCTGAGAATCTTAATATCGGCACGACAATCAATAAAAAACTTTTTGCTTCAAGCCATATATTCAAGATTCTGCTTGATGCCGACGAGAGTAACTCTAAATTCCTTGCCCTTGCCGATGCGGAAGTTGCCGAAATATATGTGAAACACAATGCCAAAATCACTAAATCTCCGGTTAAAGACCTGAAGTTGCCGTTTGGCATGACTTTGGCAGCTTTGGTAAGAGACAACGAGATTCAGCTGATTAATGGCAACACTCATATTCACGAAGGTGATTTTGTGGTGGTATTCTGTCTTTCGGGAACAATCCATAAGATCGAAAAGTGGTTTAACTGATATTTTATGTTCTCCTACAAGAAACACAGATATTATATCAATATGCCGATGCTCTTGAGAGTCATCGGTTATCTTCTTGTCATAGAATCCCTGTTCATGCTGATCCCGTGCGTCATCGCTATTATCTACGGCGAGGATTCATTTATGGATTTCTTAATATGCGCCGGCATATCCGGCGCTTGCGGAGGCGGAATGATGATGCTTAGGCCCAAAACAAAAGATATGGGGAAAAGAGAGGCTATTCTGCTTACCGGAATGACATGGGTCATATTGTCGTTGTTCGGAATGCTTCCTTTTCTTTTTGTAGGCACTCATCTCTCGGTTTCAGACGCTTTCTTTGAGACAATGAGCGGTTTCACGACAACCGGAGCCTCTGTTCTGAACACATTGACCGGTATTCCAAAATCTATTCTTGCCTGGAGATGTGTCGTGCAGTGGATAGGTGGTCTTGGAATAATTCTTTTTACTCTGGCAGTTGTGCCTATGCTGAATTATTCGGGAGGCATGCAGCTTTTCAATGCAGAGGTTACGGGCATAACACACGACAAGCTGCGGCCCAGAGTGAGTTATACGGCAAAAGGATTATGGGGTGTGTATATACTTCTCACCATTCTGCTTGTAGTGTTCCTCTCGTTTTCAAAAATGAGTTTTTTTGATGCCTTCTGTCATGGTCTTTCAACAATGTCAACCGGAGGGTTCTCCACATCTGACATGAGCATCGCACAATGGAATTCAGTATATATCAAAATTGTGATGTGTATATTTATGTTTCTTGGCGGTGTGAATTTCTCGTTATTGTTCAATCTGTTGACCGGCAAAGGAGGAAATCCTTTCAAAAACACGGCTTTCAAATGTTATGTAGGAATTATATTCGCCTGTTATATAGGATTTGTAATCAACATACTCATTGAAGGACTTGCCGAAAACTGGGAGTATCTTACGATTGACCCTTTGTTTCAGACAATATCCATCCTCTCTTCCACAGGAATAACAGAACCCAATTTTCATGACTGGGGTTCTATATCGATTGTAC
>CAMWMW010000133.1 GCA_947175455.1 uncultured Porphyromonadaceae bacterium
TATTACATGAGCACCAAGAATATGGCGGATGGCGCATCTCATGCTGCATTCAGTCCTTATGACTCGCCGTTTGCCGCATTTACCAATTATATGAATGTGCTGGCGGATTTTCTGGTGCGCGTGGAAGAACAGTATCCGGAATCTATCGACAACGAGGAGTTGAACTCGCTTCTGCTTACCATCCGGAATCAGGCTGATGAGATTACATCACTCAAAAAGGAAGTGACTTCATTGCGCACCGATATGGAGAATCGTGAAGAGGGTCTGATTGAGGTGGAAGAGAAACCGGCGAAGAAAGCCCCTGCAAAAAAGACTGCTGCCAAGAAAGCAGCTGTCAAAAAAGCAACAGCCGGAAAGTCAGCTGTAGCCAAAGAAAAAAAATAACAGTACGACATTTATAGATACATATTGAACGGGAGACAGCAGTTTCGCTGTCTCCCGTTCAATATGTATCTATAAATGATATGGCTGAAAAGCATTCTTTTTTCGTAGCTACTTATCTGATTTTCATAAGGGTTTGTTTTATAAGTTCGGGAGATGGAATAGGCAGGTCTCTCACCAGTACTGTCGAGTATTCTTCATAGCATCTTTCGCGCAGAGGGAGAATGATTGCAAACAGACGTGAATAAAGTTTGCGGATGTCGGGGATAAAGTCCTGCTGACCTTCGGAATTATATGCTCTGAGGAAGTCCGCGACAGTGAAATCCTGCAGCTCGACAGCCGGCGACTCACCGAACTCACCCTCTTTGATCTTAACTGAATACAGCAGTCCGGCGGCATGAAGTTTCTCTGTTATTCTTGAAACGATTCTTATGGGCAGATTGTATGAATTGGCAATGTCTGTATGTGAAATGGGTTTCTTGCGCTCAATAAACCTTTGTGCCACGACTGTCATTACAATCAGGGCGATGGAGTGCCACCCGTCGAGAGAAAGATTCTCAGTGTTGCCGTTGAAATTGAAAGTGAAAACATTCTGCAGAGAATAGGTAAGCATGCATCCGCAGAGCAGCAGCAGCCATGAAAGCTGAAGCCATATCATGAACAGAGGGAGAAACGCGAACGAGCCGTAAATGGCATTGTATTTTGACACATATATCTGTCCGTTTACAAATAGAAGCTGGAGGATTGTGAATGCTATGGCACATATGGCACCTGATATAGCGGCATATTTGAAATTGACTTTCGTGTTGGGAATAAGCATGAAAGACAGTGAGAAGGCAACCCAGCAGAGTATAAGGGGAGCCGCCTCAAGCGCGATGTTTACAAACGGAGTCAGAAACGGCAGGTTGAGTTTGTCCTGAATGGTGGTTGACATGAATATGGAGACTCCGGAAGAGCATATCATAAGCACCGGAATAATAAGACAAATGGCAATGTAGTCAGTGATTTTCTGATAAAGAGAACGTTCGCGTTTGATGTCCCAGATTGTGTTGAACGCCGTCTCTATGTGTGACAAAAGTGAAATCACTGTCCAAAGGAGGAAGACAATTCCGATTCCTACAAACATTCCTTGTGAAGCCTGATTCAGATAAGAGTCTACAAACGACAATGCCGTCGAAACCGCTTTCTGCTGCGACGGCAGCATATTGTAAAGTTCATTCTGCAGATAGTCCTGGAGTCCGAATCCTCGTCCTATGGCTACAAACAGTGCTATAGCCGGCACAATCGCCAGCACAGTCGAATATGTCAGAGCCATGGAACGGTTCTGCAGATCCCGGTCCAGAAAGGAGTTTACGGCAAGATTCAAAGTGCGGATGATTCTTACCTTTATTGTTTGCCTGGGATCGTTCCAGACGCCTGTCATGCAGTAATCAACGGCACCTTTTGCCTTTGTGTATGCAGTGGCGATGAAATCTTTTGTCTTGTCGATTATGCCCATTTTTTTCTTAAATTAATGTGCTTTTCATTATCAGAGGCTTACAAAGGGAAATGGAGTCTACGGCAGCAGTGTGCCGAAGACTCCATTTCAAAAGATTGACAGAGATGATATAAGCCGGGTTATGTGCCTGCACACGAAGTGCGGGTGTCTGTCATTTATCTAAGCCGGCCGGTTTCCCGACGGCTTCAGCAGCCTACCCCCCGGCAATGGACGAGCAATCCTTGGCTGCCGGTATATTTGGCCTTGCAACTCGCGGGATGTGCGGCCTCCGCTGTCGCCAACGGAGCCGGTGGGCTCTTACCCCGCCTTTTCACCCTTGCCGCAATATGCGGCGGTTGTTTTCTGTCACATATCGCCCCGACGTCGCCGCCGGCTTCCCGTTAGGAAACGCGATGCTCTGTGTTGCCCGGACTTTCCTCCTGACATCCGGTGAACGGATGCCCGGCGACAGACCTCATTTCTGTCTTATTGTATAACGGAGTCCTATATATCTTATTTTGTTTCCTCGATTGTTTTTTTTTCTTCTTTTTCTCCGGATTCTCCGGAGCTTAAAGATTCTGCCACCGGAACTGAAGACCCGGCTTCTTTCTTCTGAGCTTCTTCAACCGCTTTTCTTGCCGCTTCTTCATTTTTGAGTGCCGCCTCGCTGTTGGCTTTTGCCTGTTCGAGTCTCTGCTTTGCCTCGCGCGCCTCCTCTTTGACGGCTTTTTTCTGTTCCTTGGCGAGCCGGCGTGTTTCTTTCTCGATGTCGGATACTGTCTTTTTGCGGCGTGGCAGACTCGCGAAACCGTTTATCGCCAGTATGATGAACGCAGCTCCTGCCACGATGCTGCCTAACGAGTGTTCTCTGCCGGGATTCTGGAAGTCAGTCTCCATAAAAATAATCCATACACCTGCCGCAACTGTGAGAATAGGAATGATGTAGAGCCAGACAGGTGCGCCATTGATGCGTCGTCCCTTCACTATCCATACGATCTGCGCCAATGATACGATAATCAGCGAAACGCCTAACGAGATGTTGAGATTTCCAAGAAATCCCGATGGCATGCACAAAAGAAGAATGCCCCACACCAGTGCGATCACGCCCATGATGGTAGAGAACCACGGACGGCTTACAATCACTCCGCTCGCATCGCGACGCGGACGCAAAGATGCGATAAGGAAGCATATGCCCGGGATAACGAATGCTACTCCTGCTCCCATAACGACATAACGCAAAACGGGGCGTGTGTCCTCCATCGCCTGATGGTTGAAGACAAGAAGGCATACGCCTGCTGCAAATGCTATGAGATAAACCAATGCGTATATAATTTTCCTCATAATATATAGTGTTTGAGATTAAACAGTTTCTGAAACCTGAAATCAATGAGACTTCAGGTTTTGATATTAAAAGGAATTAACAAGTGGAAAGGTTTATTAGCAGGGCGGATTTTTTTGAACAGAAGTCTTTCTGTCAATCGTGTCTTACGGCTTTCAGAATAATGGGAAGAATGGAATCAAGCGGAAGTCGTGCTGAATTGAAGGTCAGATCGTAATTGTCGGCTTTGCCCCAATGGCGGTTGGTGAAATAGTTGTAATAGCTTTCGCGAGCGCGGTCGCATTTGCGCAATTTTTCCAATGCCTCGGCGTCGGATGCCGCCTCGCCTCTTTCTACGACCGCTCTGGCGCGATGTTCTTCAGGAGCATGGATAAAGACGCTCAGCACACCGGGATGCTCTCGCATCACATAGTCTGCCGTACGGCCGACTATCACGCATGAACCCTTTTCACAGATTGATCTGATAACCTTGCTCTGGGCGCAATAGAGATTGTCATCGGAAAGCGTGTATGAACTGAATGCGGCAGAAGTCGAACCGTAATTGAATGAAAGGAATGATCTTAATACAGACGGTTTCCTCTCGTCCGCTTTCTGGAAAAGCTCCTTTGAAAAACCGAGAGAGTCTGCCGCTTCGGAAAGAAGTTCCTTGTCATAATAAGGCACATCAAGCGCTTCGGCAAGTTTCTTGCCCAGTCTCCTTCCTCCGGCGCCATATTGGCGACCTATGACAATTATAAAATCATTCATGCGGCAAAATTACAAAAAAATTCGTAATTTTGCCACATCAATGAATACAACACATAAATAAATGAGTTCGGAAGATATGATCAACACCCCCGAAGAAGAGGGTATGCAGATATATGAATATATCGTAGACAATGCCGAATCTGATTCTCTTCAGATGGGCGACATGGTTATGAAACTGCGCAATGCAGACACAACCGGTCAGTTCCTGTGCAGCACCGCCAGGTATCTTGCCGCCGTAGACCGGGAGCGTTTTGACAGGTGGATAGCTCCGTTGGTGGAGGGTGCCATAGAGAAAGACCGAGACCGCAGGTATATAGGTTCGTTGCTTGAGGCTCTTTGGGGTGCTGACTATATGGAAAGGGCAGAAGAACTTAAAGCAAGCGATGACAATTTTCGCCGCATATACAAAAGAATTTATTCGGAAGGGGCTCTCTGAAGTCCGGATTTCCCATAAACTTTTGCCGGAAAAATTGTTATATAAGCATGAAAAAGATAATTTATACATTGTTAATGTTTATGGCTATGGCAACAGCTACAGCTCAGAAACCTGCGGAACTCCCCGCAGGTCCGGTGGTTGATATAAAAACCTCAGTGGGCGACATCAAAGTTAAACTTTATGATGACACCCCCAGGCATCGTGACAATTTTCTGAAACTGGTAAAAGACGGCTATTACAATGGCGTTCTTTTCCACAGAGTGATAAAAGACTTTATGGTACAGACCGGCGATCCCGGCTCCGTGAATGCCGATTCCACAGCTATGCTCGGCACCGGTGGTCCCGATTATCAGATAGATGCGGAGATATTGTATCCGAAACATTATCACAAATACGGAGCGTTGGCTGCAGCCCGCACCGGTGACGACATGAATCCAGAGCGCAAGAGCAGCGGCTCGCAATTCTATATAGTGACCGGACGCAAATATGATGACCATCATATCGACGGCATGGCTTACCGCCAGACCATGGACAAGCGTCAGGCATATTTCCGCGAGCTTTGCCGTAAGAATGATTCAAAAATACGGGAGTTGATGAATTCCGGCGACAAGGAAGCGCAGGAGGCTCTGCGCATGGAGCTCATCAAGGAGACAGAAGCCGCTGTTCCTGAAGAAGCGATGCCGGAGAATATCCGCGCCGATTATAAGAACATAGGCGGCACTCCTCATCTTGACGGCGCCTATACAGTTTTCGGCGAGGTTATAAGCGGCATGGATACTGTGGAGAAAATCCAGAACGCGCCGACCGGACGCGCCGACCGTCCCAAAGAGGATATACGAATCATTTCCATGAAGGTGGTGAAAAAATAGTCATGGAAGCATTGGGTATGCTCTCGAATTAAGACAAACAATAAAAAACACGCCGAATATACGGTTTTATTTTGCTAAGTTAAATTAAATCCGTATATTTGGCGTTGATTTTTACACCACCCTTTCCAGGGTGGTGAAGAGTCGTGATAAATATGCCTGTTGCTGCAGAGCGGCGGCAGTAATGCAAAGACAATAACAATATTGATATGAACGAGCTTGAAAAGACAGTTCTCGCAGAAGAACTGGTCAACCCCACTCCCTCCGAAACGTGTGCAGTAGAGACTTCTCCGGCAGAAGATATTTCCGAGGCGGCAGACCGCATGGAAAATGAATCGGCAGAAGAGACTCCGGTTAATTATCATAACATGGGCAAAGCTGAGCTTAACGAAGCGATGCGCTCGATATTGGCTGAAAACCGTATGGATGCCCACAGGGAGGTGACAGCCATCAAGCAGGCGTTTTTCAATATCCGCAGCCGCGAGTCGATGGAAGAGGTCAACGCTTTTGTAGAGGCTGGGAACGATCCTCGTGATTGCTCTCCCGTTCCGGATGGCGAGGAATCCGAATTCAAGACGA
>CAMWMW010000134.1 GCA_947175455.1 uncultured Porphyromonadaceae bacterium
CTCAACGACCGGTTCCGTTTCAAGCGCGAGCTTTTTTCCAATTCGGATGCTGAATTTGCTTCCGCCATGAATGCAGTGGCGGCAATGGACAGCTACGACGAAGCAGAGGAATATTTTATCGGAGAACTCGGATGGGATGAGGAAAATCCGGAGGTTGTCGGATTCATGGAGATAATCAGAGGCTATTTCGAGTCATGAGCGGAAAACTCTATATTGTTCCCACACCGGTGGGAAATCTCGAGGATATAACGCTGCGGGCACTGAGAGTGCTTAAAGAGGCTGATTATATCCTTGCCGAAGACACCCGCACTTCAGGAAAACTGCTGAAGCATTACGAAATCTCCACGCCGATGCACAGTCACCACAAATTCAACGAGCATCAGACCTCCGACGCTATCGCCGCCCGGATTGAGGCTGGAGATGTGGTGGCTCTGATTTCCGATGCCGGTACCCCCGGCATCTCCGACCCGGGGTTCATGCTGTCGCGTGCCTGTCGCCGTCTCGGAGTGGATGTGGAATGTCTACCGGGAGCCACAGCCTTTGTGCCGGCGCTTGTCTCTTCGGGACTGCCCTGCGACAGGTTTGTCTTCGAAGGGTTTCTGCCGGTAAAGAAAGGACGCCAGACACGTCTCGGGGAACTTGCCGCTGATCCGCGAACTGTCATAATCTATGAATCACCTCTGCGTCTTGCAAGAACGCTCGGTCAGCTTTCCGCTGCATTCGGTGCCGAAAGACCGGCGGCGGTGTGCCGTGAAATCTCGAAAATGCATGAAACAATAAAAAAAGGCACGCTTGGTGAACTTTTTGAATATTATTCCGTGAACCAGGCGAAAGGGGAGATTGTTATAGTCATCGAAGGCTGCTGAATGCAATGATAATCATACGCATCGAGGCAGTCACAACTTTCTGAAGTGAAAATTAACTATAAACTATACGATTATGAAGAAAAGCGTTTTATTTCTTGGAATGGGTGCCATGCTTCTGGCATCATGCACCGGCAATCAGAAGAAGATTGACGAGGATTCAATCCGTATTGCGGATCTGACAGCCGAATATCAGGAAGCGGCAACGTTCAACGACTCTCTTATGTTGCTCATGGGAGACATCTACACCGGACTGGATTCCATCAACATGCAGGAGGGTCTGCTCTATAATATGGGCAACGGCGAGAATGCCGACCGTCGTGCGGAAATACGTCACAATCTCGCCTCAATCAAGGCTCGTCTCGCAGCCAACAAGGCTCTTCTCACTTCCATGGAAGAGAAAATCAAGGTTTCGGGCAACGAGAACAGTGTTATGTCAAAGACTATCACGCAGCTTAAGGAGCGCATCGCTTCACAGGATAAGAAAATCACACAGCTCGAGAGTGATCTTGCCGCGGCAAAAGGTCAGATAGAGACGCTGAACACTCAGGTCGCCGAAGGTCAGGAGCAGGTGAAGACAGAGACTGCCGCGAAAGAGGAGGCTCAGGCTCAGGCTGTTGCCGCCGAGAATGAGGCGAACAAAGTATATTATGCCATAGGCACAAACAAGAACCTCAAGGAAAAGGGTCTGTTGGAGAAAAAATTCCTTGGCGCCACTAAGGTGTTGAAAGGTAATTTCGACGCGTCCTATTTCGTGACAGCCGACAAACGCACGCTCAGTTCCATCCCGACTAACTCCAAGAAAGTGAAAATATGGAGCAACATGCCGGCAGGTAGCTATCAGATTACCGGCGAGAAGGATGGTCCGAAGACAATACAGATTACCGATCCCGCCAAGTTCTGGAGTCTGACAAATCATCTTGTCATTCAGGTGGATTAGTCTGAAACATAATATTTTTTCAATGAAGAGAATTAAAAGATATTCCATCAGCAGGTCGCGGCAAAAATGCCGCGGCCTTTTCTGCTTTATTGCCGGCGGAGCTTTATCGGCTTCGGCGGCATCTTTTACAGTTGATGAGATTCATCCGCCGCACTGGTGGACCGGTATGCGCGACACCACCTTGCAGCTGCAGATTCACGGGCGTGACGTGCGTCCTGCGGATTTCTCGCTGACCTATCCCGGAGTTACCGTTGATTCGGTTGTCAGACTCGACGGTTCGCCTAACTGGCAGTATGTCTACCTTACAGTGTCGCCCGAGGCGCGTCCCGGAATCATGAAGCTCGAATGGCGCGAGGGTAAACGCAAGGTTGTAAAGGAATTTGAACTGCGTGCCCGCAAGACTCAGAAAGGCGCCAGAGGATTTACCGCCGGAGATGTGCTGTATATGATTATGCCCGACCGCTTCGCCAACGGCGATGAAAGTATAAACGATGTGGCGGAATTGCGTCATCATGTGAAGGTAGACCGTGATAATCCCAACACCCGTCACGGCGGTGACCTTGCCGGAATCTCAAGCCATGTCGATTATCTCGATTCCCTCGGCATAACCGCCGTGTGGCTGAATCCGGTTCTTGAAAACGATATGGAGGGTGGAAGCTATCACGGTTATGCCACTACAGATTATTACAAGGTCGATCCCCGTTTCGGAAGCAACAGTCAGTATTCCGCACTCGTGGAGAAACTTCATGACAACGGGATAAAGACAGTGATGGACATGATCTTCAATCATTGCGGTTCGGGACATCCCTGGTTTGAAGACAGACCTTCGAAAGACTGGTTCAATTTCCCCGACGGCTATGTTCAGACAAATTACCGCCTTTCAACCATCACTGACCCCTATGCCGCTGATTATGACCGCAAGCTTACGCAAGACGGCTGGTTTGTCGCCGAGATGCCGGATCTCAACCAGCGGAATCCGCACCTGATGAAGTATCTGATACAGAATTCCATCTGGTGGATCGAAGAGGCGCAGATCGACGGTATCCGCATGGATACCTATCCCTATGCCGATGAGAAAGAGATGGCAAGATGGATTTCCGAGGTCATGACCGAGTATCCTGACTTCAATATCGTGGGTGAATGCTGGTTCGGAGAGACAGCAGGCGAGGCATTCTGGCAGAAAGGCTCGCCGCTTGCCTCAAAGAGGAATCCCGACACAAATCTTCCCGTGGTGATGGATTTCCCGTTCATGATAAAGAGCCGCGACATGGCGCCGTTCAAGGCGAAGACGGATCCCTGGAACGGTCTTAACACGATTTATGACCACCTCGCGCTCGATTATGTTTATCCGGATCCGATGAATGTGCTCCGTTTCCTTGATAATCACGACACAGAACGCTTCATTCTTACCGAGCCGGAGACACTTGACCAGTGGAAGCAGGCATTGACAGTGCTGTTGACTGTTCCCGGCATCCCGCAGCTCTATTACGGCACCGAACTGCTGATGCACGGCACAAGGGAAGGGGGCGACGGCAACGTGCGCAAGGATATGCCCGGAGGCTTTCCCGGCGACAAAGTCAATGTCTTTGCGAAAGAGGGGAGGACAAAGCTGCAGAACGAGGCTTTCGATTTCATATCGCGTCTGTGCAAATGGCGCAGAGAAAGCAAGGCGATAGGAGAGGGGGGAATGAAGCATTTCATGCCTACCAACGGAGTCTATCTGTATGAACGCCGTTCCGGCGATGATGTCGCTGTGATCATGCTTAACGGCACTGACGAGACAAACGATGTTGACATGACACGTTATCTTGAGATTATCCCCGAGGGTAAGAGTTATACCGACATTCTGACGGGAGAGAAGGTCGTGCCTGTGCCGCAGGGCCGCAGTTATAGTTTCAAACCACGTGAAATCCGCATTCTTGTGCCATGAAAAAGATATTGTTGCCGGTGGCTGTTGCCGCCTTGGTTCTTGCCTCCTGCAAGCCTACAGAGAAGAATTACCGCGAGGCTTATGATGTTGCGGTAAGCAAGAGGGAGAAATCCGCCGAATCATTGGCGGCTGACGGACTCGTATCCGAAGACGCGCCCCGCAGTAAGGTTGTGGATGGCGACACATTGTATTTTGTCAACGAGATTCTGCGTGTGGATGACGGTGCCTCTCCTTTGAAACAGCTCAATGTCGCTGTAGCTGTTTTCAAAATGAATACCAACGCACGTGCGGGAGCTTCGATGCTTTCGGAGAAAGGGTACGATGCCCGGGCGGCGCGTGCTATGGAAGACAAGTGGTATATCATAGCCGGAAGCTTCGATAGCATGGATGATACCCGTGCGTTCATAGACCGTTTCCGCAAAGAGAATCCGTCATATCCATATATCGGTCTGGGTGGCAATCCTGTGATTATCCGCAGATAGATTGAATATGACAGTTGGTTTATCAAACAAAAACAGGGAGCGTCTCGCTCCCTGTTTTTGTTTGATAAACCTTTTTATGTCACCTTTTTGATAGACTTGAGTCAAAAGGCAACGATCAATGTCTCTTGAGAATCTTCTTGCCGTTTCTGATGTATATTCCGGCAGGAAGCAGGTTCATGTCTTTCCCAACTGGAATGCCCTGAAGATTGTATATTTCATTGTCTGATGCGGTATTGTCATATTCGATTTCATTGACAGCCGAGGCTGTGGAATCCACAATGAAATATAGTATCTGGCTTCCGGTATGCTGCGTCAGCTTGCCCCCGTTCATGTAGAATATGGCTGCGGCGTAAGCCTCTCCATCCTTGGCTTCGGAGAAGTCTACAGAACCCTTTACTGTAGCGGATTCACCTCTGTCGAGAATCGCTGTCGGACCCATGGCAAGCGAAGTGAGATTGTATCCGCTTAATGTGGAGTTGTAAATCAGTGTATAGACAGGCGAGCCGAAGAAAGTGCCGGTGTTGGTTATTGTCGCGGCGAATGGAATCTCAGACGGATCCGGAACAACGTATGCCGTGCGTGTCTGCCCGTTGATAGTCTCCTCTCTTGTCGGAGCGCCTTCTATGCAGTAATTTGACGTATTGAATGTGGGAGCTCTCAGAAGCAGTCCCATTGACAGTGGCATGCTCCAGTTGTAAAACGCCGAGCCGTTTGAGTTCTTGCTGAACCGGAGTGTATATTCTTTCGTCTCTGTAGGTGCGGCTACACCGTCAAGAAGTTCGAATGTCGTTACAAATTCCATATTGTCGCTTTCACCAGGCGCGAGGGTCATCGTTATCCCTTCTCCGAGGAAAGCCGGAGTGTTTCCATCGTAGAGCACAGGATAGAAGCCTCCTGAAAGTTCGAGATTGGAATTGTTTTTTACCGACAGTCTGAACCGGCATGCATTCTCATAATAAACCTGGGTTGTCGGTTCCGCCGATACAATCGAGAGTTCCGTCTCGTTGAAGTTTTCGACAGAGCAGCTGCTTCCGTTCTTTGTGACGTATACAAAATTATATGATCCGCTTGTGGTGCATACGGGTATCCATGGTGCATCGACTGTGTTGGCGTCCTGGAAGCATACGGTCACTTTATATGTTCCGTTGGGAAGTATTGACGGCATGTTGACTGATGCGTTGCCTTTGAATCCGTTGTAGCTAACCTGATTCCCGCTGAGAGTGAGAGCCGGTATTTCGCCCCCCTTGATGAACGATACATATTGAGTTGCTGCGGATGTTGAGCCGACCGGGGTGATTTCAACGCCTATATTTACCTTTATTGCGGATATTCCTGCATTCAGCCAATGTCCGCTGCCATTGTTCACAAGAAGGTTCAGCACCATTCCGTTTGCCGATGCCGACAGGTTGCCGAACTGCGTGACATAAGGAGCGGATGACTCAGACTGAGGCTGAATGCCGATTATAATGTCCTGTCCGGAGTTATAACCTCCCCCTTCGCCCCCGCCGGTGCCGACGGATTCCGGATTGAGCGCGTCAAGAAGGAAATATCCGTCAGACATGCCGCCCCATCCCCAGTTGAAATGGTAA
>CAMWMW010000135.1 GCA_947175455.1 uncultured Porphyromonadaceae bacterium
TCGTGACCCGGAGCTTAACATCAACTGGGGTACAATTTGTACCCTGGTTCCAATGATAGGAGCAGATGGTAAAAACAGAAGGGCTATGGCGGCAGACCCTAAAGGGTTGTTTAGAATCATCCAATCCAGCTTCTTGACTTGATATTGGGCGCAATATGTTTCAGGCTCAATAATAAACACAAAGTCAAGCAAGAAGACACGGGGCGCAGAGGGAAACGAACTATTCTGAAGGAAAAACTCTATAAATACATCCACTCCAAAATCTGTGTTATCAAACCCAATTTCAATATTGGCGAGAGCACAGGGTTTGATTACTACTCTGAGCGATGGAGTAGCCCTTACAGACATTGGAGCTTCAAACCGAGCGGTTTTATTCGCGATTATTCTCAGAGCAAACCATAAAAAAAAGCTCCATTGACCTACAGGATGAGCTACGTCAAACGTAGCCTTTCGGCACAATGAAGCGTTATACTTCCGCAAAGGTGGTAATTTATCTTCAAAACGCCAAATTATTTTGATTTGTTCATTCATTTGTTCATTCATTTTTAATTGATTTTCCTCCATCGGTTTCTGCGGTCGGTCAGTCGGGCTGTCATAATCATTTGAGATATTTTCGTTTAGTTTTCAATTCTTTTGTCTCAGTGTCATATATGCTGATGATTTCAGACGAGCCGCGATTGGGATTGTTTCGCATTTCTTCAATCAATGTGCCTTTGGCATAGTCTATCGCAACTTGCTCATCAAGTTCTCGTGAAGGTGCTGCAATCATACCGCCTGCCGCATCTTCATCTATATCGTCTTGTGTTACCCACATAGTTTTAGTGCAAACGATGCGAACTTTGTACATCTTGCTCATTCCTCACCTCCTTCCTTATGGCACTGGCAGTCGGGTTCATAACTTTTCAAAAATACTCGATTGTTCAATGTTATGCTGCCTCATTTTTAAGATGTCTTTTGATTCCGGCACATAGAGCCTCACACCATACACGGGCGATTGTCACCTCAACTGCATTGCCAATGAATTTCTTTTTGTCAGCTTGTGTGCCGATAAGCACATAATCTTCCGGGAAACCCATAATAAGTAAGAGTTCTTGAATCTTCAACATTCTCATTTTGATGTCGATGATATTGTAAAGAGCCATAAATTCCTTGATTTTAACGGTCATCGGGCTGTCAGACTCATATATCTCAATCGCGACGTTGCCGAAGATGGTCTCCCGCTCCCCCGGTATGACTGTCACAAGATGATGCTTTGGATTTGTTGTGACAGTTCCGGCTGCTGCCTCAATTGACGACGGCTTCCCATTGCCATACTGCATGTCTATGAAGTTCACTTGAACAAGCGCAAGTTTATCTTTCGTTGTGAGCGTTGATGCCGGAGACTCGCAAGATGTATTAAACCCATTGCCGTAACATACTGACACAAATGCATGGTGGTCGATAGTTGTAATCGTTCCGGCAGGTTCATTGACAGATATATTCTTGCTATCCGGCGCACCGCTGAATTGCTTTGACAGAAAAGCCACAGATGCAAGAGCGAGACGACCTTGTGTCGCAACAGTAGGGCATGGATCATCAATCGACGGTGGCACATACTTTCCACGTTGACTCATTGAATTGTATTTGACAATGAAAGCGTCTTTGCCACCTGCGACAAACTTAATCAGACCGGCGTAGATTCTTTCAAGTGTATTTTCTGACAGCGGTTTTTCGCGTGTGAAAATTGATTTTCCCTCATCTTCAAAGTCAAGGCATTCACGCACCGGCTTCCATTTCGGCATTGTTCCGAATAAGTCAGAAGCTCCAGTCTTGCAATGCGTCTGTTCCGGGAATATAATCGGGAGACCTTTCTTCGCGAAAATGCCGAAAAAGCGTTTGCGAGATGTGTATGCACCGAAGTCTGCGGCGTTCAAAATTCGGAAATCAAACTCATATCCATACTTCTTGACATTGTTGACCCATCGGACGTAAGAGCACCCCTTGTCTTTTGATATCGGTCTGCCGTTCTTATCAATATCTCCCCACGACATAAATTCTTCGACATTCTCAATCTGAATATAATCCGGGTCTATAGCTTCAATGTACCGGAATAGATGCTCGGCAAGTGTCCGGCTGTCTGCATCGCGAGGCTGACCGCCTTTAGCTTTCGAGAAGTTAGTGCATTCGAGCGATGCCCATAGCACGGTGAGCGCGTCCGGATTTTTGATTCTGCACGATTCAAGATGTTCTACAAGTGGTGACAATTCGAGTGTGCGTATGTCTTCGGTGAAGTGTAGCGCATCCGGATGATTTGATGCGTGGGATGCTATTGCTTTAGCATCGTGATTTACACACGCGATGACATGAGCGCATTGTTCGCCGTCAAGTCTTGCGGAGTTAACGCCGGTAGATGTACCACCGGCACCGCAGAAAAGGTCGATGTATAGAAGTTGTTTCATTGTCTCTTCGGTTTACCTCATTTAAGCGGCGGAACAGGCATCCAGCATAATACGTTTTCATTGTCGGTGCGAAATCCGAAGTCTTTGTCATAGCGGCACGCGTCAATGCCGGAGTCGTGCCATATCCCCGTTTTGGGATTGCGCCAGCGGTAGCGATATATAATCTGCTGCCTGTCTTCAGGCAATCCGACCCTCACGCTCACCCACTGCGAGGCGAGGGCTTCGGTGGCTCCGGCGAGATATGCCGCTGCGTAAGTGTCGCGGAACTCATTCCATGGTTTTTCGCCGTATATCTTTGCCGAATCGGCAAAGACTGATTGGGCGTAAGCCTGTGATTTTTCTTCAAGTGTCATCTGCATGTGTTTCTAAATAATATTTAAACAGTAGAAAACAATTTCATCAAACAGCGTATTGCGCCATTAATCTTTCACTCGGCACAGGCTCGTATTCCGGGGGATTTGCAGCGCGCCAGTACGGATTTATAAACTGCCACATCCTGACCTTATCCGGATTATAGCCTGCGCTTCTGATGACCAGCTGCGGTGTCATAGGGTGCGCGCTTGATTGCAGCTGCGATTCCGCCATACCTTTTGCTTCCGTTTTTTTCTCACTGCCTTGATTTTCCCTTTTGTTTTTGCGATAAAAAGGACCTCCTGTATTTATCCAGTTTTTAAAATGTCGTTTGACATCAATCAACCCCTTTCGATGAATTGCCTTGCCTCGGTCAATGCAATGCTCTGAGAATTTATCAAGCATACGTTCTATACTCTCAGGATGCAGATCATATTCCGCGCACAAACCTTGCAGCCATGTTTTTTCCGATTTAAGGATTCCGATCTGATAAGTGATGAATTGTTTTGAATCCGGATCAGACTGTGTCGGTTTCTCACTTTTTCCATCAACGACGTTAGGAGTTGATGTTTTTAATTTCTTTTCTTTTCCTTTGTGGCATTTCCCCGGAGGAAACCTGGGTTTCTCCGGAGGAAACAGTAACTTGTTCCACTTCGGCATGAGATACGGAACTTACAGATTCGGGTTCGTCACCGCAAAAATCCATAGGAATCAACCGGAACTCCTCGACGCCGGAACTGCGCTTGAGCTGCTTACATATGTATGCAAACCTCTCCTGTATCGAATAGGAAGTGAGTATGCGCTCTGTTCGCCACAATGCTTCATCAAACAACCCTATTACGACACATTCCTCTATTATACTGCAGATGTCTTCTTCGATAATTCCGGAACTCTCTGCAAAGCAGAAAGCCATGTCATCGTTCCAGCTGATATAATATCCCGACTTATAGATACTGCACAAAAGAGAGAAATACAACGCGGTTCCTATACAACCACGCATCTTTTGCAATTTCCGGATCTTTATATCCTGAAACATGTCTACATCCATTGGGAAATAATCCAGTCCCCTTCTTCTTGGTCTTGCCATGACATAAAATTATTAGGTTAATAATAAAGATATATTGAGAGTATGGCAGGATTCGAACCTGCGCACGGTGAGAACTTTCAACTTCCACACCCGCTCTACCACTGAGCTACATACTCATATCGGATCCGCACCTCACGGCGAAGAAGCGATCTGTCGGTCCGACACACTCATGACCGACCTGTTTTCGGCTATATAAATTTGTAAGCATATTTTCACATTGAAATTGCCAAATTTACAATTATCAGTATCTATGATTATGTCTTACACAAGGCTTTACTCTTACGTTCCACCGTGTGTTTATATGTTGTGCACCAGAATCCGTTTATGGCATTCACGCACTGCGCGCATTCCCCGCATTCCGGAGGTATTGTTGTCTTTGGTTTATTAATTGAATCATTCATGATATACGATTTAAAAAAGAAACCGCCGATTCTCCCGAACAGGCGGGTACAAACATCATTTAACAACTTAAAATTGATTTTACTTATGTGTATGAAATCTCATTATTCATATAAGAATCGAGCTCTGAGCGCGTGAAGCGCAACGATTTACCCACTTTTTTATGAGGGATCTCCCGAATCTTATTGTATACTGTCTTAGGTTTGAGATTGAGATAAGCGGCAGCTTCGTTTATGCCCATTGGCTGGTCATAGACCTGTCCGATCGACTCCTTTATATGCTTCTCAATATCACTGCGCATAAGACGATGCAACTCACGCGCAACCATTCTCGCCTCAGTTAAAGTCATAATCAAATGTCTACCAATGAAACTTCGAGAACATTCTCATCCTTCTTCCAACTGCACCTCGGTTTCAATCCCTTTGACTTAAGGGAAACACGATATGCATAGCAGACAGAGCTGCGTTTTGACTGAGCTTCTTTCTCCGAGGCAACCGGAATCCTGATTTTCTCTCCTGTACGAAGGGAACCAAGCATGTTTACAATATGTTCCATATATCAGTTATTTAAGTCGAGTTATAGTACCTGCGCCGGATCTTATGCTTGTAACAAAGATAAAGCCCTTATCATTGAGTTCAGAACAGGTCTTTTTGATATTGCTCCACGAACACGCGTCAGGCTTAATCCATGTTTCGCCAACTTCGATACACTTTAACGTATCGCTAAGCGACACTGGGTTAGGTAGTTTTTGAAGAGTCATATTGCTTTTTTAGATAGAATTTTGTAACTTTGACTGCAAAGATAATGCAATTGCATTATATTGCAAAGCAATTGCATTGTTTAGATAAACAATTAACACTATTTAACATATTCATATTATGGCAGAAACAATAAATGACCGAATTGAAATGATTGTAAATGAACGTTTTGATGGGAATAAGGCTGCATTTGCCAAATCAATCGGCTTACCACCAACTGGAATGTCAAGCTATTTGGGCAAACAACGCAGAAGCAAACCGAGTGTAGACATGGTTGCTAAAATTGTCATCACACTTGACATTGATGCCAGATGGCTATTAACTGGCGAAGAAACACCCAAAATGGAGAAAAACACCAAAAAAGACAATTCCCAGGCTTCTGAAAATAGAGATGTATCGACAATTGCAAGTGATGCAGTTCTCGCCGAACGCGTAGGTTTTTTACAAATGCTGATGGAAGAGAAAAAAATTCGCATAAATTTCTTAGAACTTATGATTGATGAAAAAAATGAACGGATTGCCGAACTAAAGGAAAAAATTGAAGAACTGAAGAGCTGCGCTTCGACTGAGCCTCTTTCTCCGAGGCAACCGGAATCCTGATTTTCTCTCCTGTACGAAGAGAACCAAGCATATTTATAATATGTTCCATATATCAGTTATTTAAGTCGAGTTATAGTAC
>CAMWMW010000136.1 GCA_947175455.1 uncultured Porphyromonadaceae bacterium
CTATAGCGATGCCGATCCCAACCAGCTTGAACGCGATTATACGGAAATCCGTCTTCCTGAAATCATCTATTCTCTGGCAGAGTGCAAGATGAGAAGCGGAGACCGCACGGGAGCGGCGAAACTGTTGAACTCAGTGCGAAAACGCAACTATCCGCAGGAGAATCACAACGATGTGCTTTATTCTCCCGAAGGCAACGCAAGATTCGATGAGAAAGAGATGCTTGCCGAATGGGGCAGGGAGTTTTTCGCGGAAAGCCGTCGCCGCATCGACCTCGTGCGTTTCGGCAAGTTCAATTCCGGAAAATGGTGGGACAAGAATCCCGATGCCGACAACCATACGGCGATATTCCCGATTACCAGAAGCATACTCAATTCCAATCCTGTTCTCGTGCAGAATCCGGGATATGGCAGATAATGACCTTATATATTGCAAATCATGAAAATAAAGAACATATTTCAGATACTCATCCTGTTGCTCCTGACGCTGGGAGCCACCGGATGCGAAGGGGAGAAAGACCTCATAATCATCGACGGCAATCTTCCCATCAAGACCTCGACATTATATCTTGTGGGCGACGCGACTCCGAACGGCTGGAGCATCGATGCCCCCACGCCCATGACTGCGACAGAAGAAGACCCGCTTGTATTTGTATGGGAAGGTCCTCTGAATGCCGGAGAGATGAAATTGTGTCTTGCCACCGGAAGCTGGGACAATCCCTTCATCCGTCCGATGGTTGCCGGAGATGAGATTACAAAAAATGGAATCCCGGAGACGGAGTTCGATATGTATGCCGGAGATCCCGATAAAAAATGGAAAGTTGTCGATGCCGGAATATACAGCCTCCGTTTCGATCTGCGCAACTGGACCATGTCGGCTTCCTATGTCAGAGAACCGGATGCTCCGGTAGTGGAACCTATAGAGGCAGACGCGTTGTATATGGTCGGAAACGCGACTCCAAATGAATGGAACATCGACAATCCGACAGAGCTTGAGAGAAAGTCGGATTACGTGTTTGTTTACGAAGGTCCCCTGACGGAAGGCGAGATGAAAGCGTGCACAGCGACCGGCAGCTGGGATGTGCCATTTGTGCGTCCTGCGGCAAACGGATGCAAGATAGGCAAGGACGGAGTCGCCGAGGAAGGTTTTGTTTATACCACCGGTCCCGACAACAAATGGGTTGTGGAGACATCCGGTATCTACCGTATTACCTTCGACCTCGCGAAATGGACTATAGTCGCGGAATATCTCGAAGATTTTGCTCCGGCTCCCAAGCTGTTCATGATAGGGGAGGCGACTATAGGAGGCTGGAGCTGGGACAACGCGACTGTCGTGGAGGCTGATCCCGACAATCATGATCTCTTCGTATGGGAAGGTGAGTTGTCAAGAGGTTCTCTGAAAGCGAGTCTTGAGAAAGACTTCAACGCTCCTTTCTACCGCCCCTCTTACGGGGGATGCGAGATCTCCGAATCAGGAGTGGCTTCAAACACGATGGTGCACACCGCAAGTCCCGACGACCAGTGGATGGTGGTTGCCGCCGGCAAGTACCGACTCACCTTCAACATCGCGGACATGACGTTCGACGCCGTGTATCTCGATGCATCCGTTACGGCTCCGGCTTTGTATATGATTGGCTCGGCGACTGCCGGAGGATGGAGCCTTGACGATGCAACGGAGTACACGCCGACAGAGGGCGTGGAAGGTGAATACACATGGACGGGAACCTTAAAGACCGGCATATTCAAACTTTGCACAGTGAAAGATTTCAGCGCGCCGTTCTATCGTCCGTCATCCTCGGGCTGCACAGTGTCGAAAGCGGGTGTTTCCGCTCCCGATGTTGTCTACACCACCGGTCCCGACGACCAGTGGGAGGTGACTGAAGAGGGTGTGTATACCATCACTATCAATATTAAAGACATGACAATCAAGGCTGAAATGCAGAATTGATAAATTTAAAGCTAATATGAAAAAGATGAATATAATATCAATGGCTGTCGGGGCGGTGTTGCTGGCATCTTGCTCGGATACCATCGAAATGCGCCGTCCTCCCGTATATGAACTTCCGGAACTGCCCGTGGTGGAAGATATACACACATATAAGGCGCCTCTCTACTGGAGCATATATGAACACTGCTACACCCAGGAACAGGCGGGTGTCAGCAACTCGGACATGGATTTTACTCCCGAACAGTGGGATGAGGTCATAGACTGGGTGGCAAGAGAACTGAAGCCTTACGGTTACGACATGGTCTGCACGGACGGTTTTATTCCCATGGAGGCAAGGGATGCCTCTGGATATATGACCCATTACGGCTCGATGTCTCTCAAGGATCTCGTGGCAAAATGCAAGGCGAAGGGACTCAAAGTGGGTGTCTACGACAACCCGCTTTGGATTCACGGTCCGCGTGAGACGAAAATAGAGGGCACGGACTATACTTTCGGCAATCTGTATTACAACGGCTCCGTCGACATCTTGAATCCTTCTGTCGAGAACATGTGGTTCAACTGGGTGGTTGCCGAGAATCCCGGCGCACGCGAATATATCGACGGTTTCTTCAGGCATTTTGCGGAACTGGGCATAGATTATATCCGTATGGACTTCCTGTCGTGGTATGAAGACGGCAAAGACCGCAATATAGGAGTTGTCGGTCACGGTTACGGACATGAAAGCTATGCGCGCGCACTCAACTATATTGCCGAGTCGGCAAAGAAATACGGCATATTCACATCGTTGGTAATGCCCCATCTTTACGGAGATGCGGCGGTTGAGTCCAAATATGGAAACATGGTGCGTATTGTGGCTGACACCGCCGGAGGCGGCTGGTGGCATTGCTCGTCGTGTGACCGAGGAAAGTCGTATACCACATGGCCGAACTGCATGAACATGTTTGACGGATTCACATACTGGTCACATATCGCCGGACGCGGCAAGGTGATTCTTGACGGTGACTTTATCCGTCTGAACACCTTCGGCAGCGATGCCGAACGCGAGACAGTGGTGTCGCTCCAGCTCATGGCTGGCGGTCCGGTGACTGTGTCAGACCGTCCGTCTACAATCGGAAATCTTGTAAGTTTCTATACAAACACCGAGATGCTGGCATTGAACGCAGACCGGTTTGTAGGCAAGCCTTTGAGTGACAAGCTTAATGATGCCAACAACCGCATATGGTACGGCACAATGAGCGACGGCAGTCACGTAATAGGTCTGTTCAACCGTGATGACAGCGCGGCTTCGATATCCGTCACTCTCTCGGATCTCGGTATTTCAGGAGAGTGGAACATGCGCGACCTCTGGCGCCATGCCGATGAAGGTAAGGCTCCCGTCACCATAACCGCTCAGATTCCGGCTCACGGATGCAAAATTATCAAATTGACCAAATAAGCTGATTGAAAATGAAATATAGCAAACTCGCGGCAGTGCTGGCTGTCGCTTCGGGGATATGTGTTGTTCCTCAGGATGTATACGGAGTGGAAATCTCCTCACCCTCGGGGATAATCAGATTGACGGCAGATGTCGTTGACAGCGTACCTGTATATTCTGTCGAATACAAAAACAAGAAAGTGGTGCTTCCTTCGAAACTCGGTTTCGAACTTGCCGACGGTCCCGATATGATGGACGGCTTCAAACTCATAGACACATCGGTATCGGCTTTCGATGAAGTGTGGCAGCCTGTATGGGGTGAAAACAGCCGTATTCGCAACAATTACAACGAGCTTCTGATGCGTCTTGACCAGCCTGAGCATTACCGCAAAATGAACATACGTTTCCGGGTATATGACGATGGTGTCGGATTCCGTTACGAATTTCCGCAGGAGGGCGTACTCAATTATTTCATCATAAAGGAGGAACACACGCAGTTTGCCATGACCGGCGACCACACTGCATGGTGGATAGCCGGCGACTACGACACGCAGGAATATGACTATACCGAGTGCCGCCTGTCGGAAATCAGGGGGAAGATGTCAGAGGCGATATGCAGCAACGCATCGCAGACTCTTTTCTCACCCACCGGCGTGCAGACTGCATTGCAGATGAAGACAGACGACGGTCTCTATATTAATATCCATGAGGCGGCGTTGGTGGATTATTCATGCATGCATCTGAATCTTGATGACAAGAATATGGTGTTTGAATCGTGGCTCACTCCCGATGCGCAGGGAAACAAAGGCCATATGCAGTCGCCTTCGCATACACCGTGGCGTTCGGTCATGATATGCGACAACGCCTGTGACGTGCTCGCCTCCAACCTTATTC
The DNA here is from genome assembly GCA_947175455.1 of uncultured Porphyromonadaceae bacterium. GTDB lineage: Bacteria > Bacteroidota > Bacteroidia > Bacteroidales > Muribaculaceae > Lepagella. The sequence continues at coordinate 4,254 of CAMWMW010000136.1, forward strand.
TCAATCTGAACGATCCGTGCGCCTACGATGACACATCCTGGATCAAGCCGGTGAAATATGTGGGCGTATGGTGGGAGATGATCGCCGGTCCTAAGGAATGGAGCTACACTTCCGATCTCCCTTCCGTCAAACTCGGCAAGCATGACTATTCTTCGGTGAAACCTCATGGCAAACACTCGGCGAATACAGCCAATGTGAAGAAATACATCGACTTCGCGGCGGAACACGGCTTCGACCAGGTGCTTGTGGAGGGGTGGAATGTCGGCTGGGAAGACTGGTTCGGACATTCGAAGGATTATGTGTTCGATTTTCAGACACCGTATCCCGACTTTGACCTTGAAGGACTCAACGCCTACGCTCAGTCCAAAGGTGTGCGCCTGATGATGCACCACGAGACTTCTGCGTCTGTGCGCAACTATGAGAGACATATGGACAAGGCATACAAGCTGATGAACAAATATGGTTACAATTCAGTGAAGAGCGGATATGTGGGAAACATGATTCCACGTGGAGAGCATCATTACGGACAATGGCTTGTTAACCATTACCTTTATGCAGTGACCGAAGCCGCAAAACACAAGATCATGGTCAACGCGCATGAGGCAGTGCGTCCCACGGGACTCTGCCGCACATATCCGAACCTGATAGGCAATGAAAGCGCGCGCGGAACAGAGTATGAGGCTTTTGCCGGAAACAAGCCGTTCCATACGACAGTGCTTCCGTTCACGCGTCTTCAGGGAGGTCCGATGGATTATACTCCCGGTATATTCGATATGGATATGAAAGAGGTCAATCCTGACGGCAACGGTCATGTCAACAGTACGATTGCCCGCCAGCTTGCCCTGTACGTCACCATGTACAGTCCTCTTCAGATGGCGGCTGATGTGCCGGAGGTTTACAACCGTCATCTCGATGCATTCCAGTTTATCAAGGATGTGGCGGTAGACTGGGACGAGAGCCGTTACCTTGAGGCGGAGCCGGGGAGATATATCGTGGCGGCACGCAAGGCAAAGGGTGGCGATGACTGGTATGTCGGCTGCACTGCAAACGAAGACGGACATCAGTCCACACTTTCTCTTGATTTCCTTGACAAGGACAAAAAATATGAGGCGGTTATATATGCCGATGCGCCCGATGCGCATTATGCCTCCAACCCGCACGCATATAAGATCGAGAAGAAGAAAGTGACATCGAAGAGCCGTCTGAAGATGAAAGCGGCACCGGGCGGAGGTTATGCCATATCCATCAAGCCTGTCGACAAGTGATACGGAAAAAGGTAAAAGGTAAAAAAGACTGACAGAAAAAAAAGACACCGATTCGGTGTCTTTTTTTTCTGTCAGTCTTTTTCGCTCAGTGGGAAGCAGGGTGTCTGTCCATCCCTTTTGGCTCGGAGGGAATGAAAACTGAAACCTGACTTTTGTAAATGTCAGAAAAATGGCTGAATAAGTGTTATAT
>CAMWMW010000137.1 GCA_947175455.1 uncultured Porphyromonadaceae bacterium
CTTTTATCCAGTTGTATTCACCCTCGGGAGTATCGGCATAGCTGCCGATATGGGCGGCATAGGTCCCGACCCAGGGGGAGGAGTATATGCCGAGTTTCAGACCAAGGTCATGCACTTCACGAGTAAGCGCCGCCATATCGGGGAATTTCGTATTAGGCATTATGGCATTGTATTTGCCTCCTCTGTTCCCCTGCCAGCCGTCGTCTATGTTGATATAAGTCCAGCCATGGTTCACAAGACCTTTGTCATGCATGGCTCTGGCGGAAGAAAGCACCTGTTCCTGTGTAACATCGCGCCCCCAGCAGTTCCACGAGTTCCATCCCATCGGCGGTGTCAAAGCGATGCGGTCGCCTATCACGATCTTCAGGTTTCTCTTGCACACTCCCTTGGCGTTGCGTGCCGTGAGTTCCACCATATATTCCCCTTTCTCACCCGCTCTGCCTGTGATTCTTCCTGTTTTCGGGTCAAGCTTAAGTCCGGAGGGAAGGTTCTTTGCCTCGAACGTCATCGGTCTGTCTCCGCTCGCCGCAATCGAAAAGAGAAACTGCGATCCCGGACGCGCACCAAAGACTCTGGCACCGTTTATGCGGGGCTCAGGACCGGGTTTGGGAGTGAGAATATACTTCGAATAATCGGGCACCGTCACTTCATGAGGACTCTGCGCCAAGGCAACAGACGGCAGCATCAGACACAACGCCGCTATTTTGATTCCTGTTGATATCATTTATTTCTGATTTTCAAAATTTCGGTTTTACAATCTTACAATCATATTTCGCCAAGCATCAATATCCCGGATTCTGTTCAAGAAGAGGATTGGCGTAAATCGCCTCCGAGGGAATACAGAATACATTGCGCGTATCGGGAGTCGGCTGTTTGTCCCACCACTCTTCCGATGTAAACAACCCCCATCTTATCAGGTCGGTGCGGCGGTGTGCTTCTCCGATGAATTCTATCATGTATTCATCCGCAAGTCTGTAGATGTCAAGATTTGCGGCGGTGACGGGATCGGGGTCGGCGCCATTCTCGAAATTCCGTTTACGGACCGAATTGATAAGAGCGGCGGCTCCATCCTTGTCTCCTCTGTGAAACCTGCACTCGGCAAGGTTATATACGACTTCTGTGAAACGCATCACCGGGAAATCGGGATTATACAGCAGGAGAACATCCTTGTCATTGGGCACCGGCATCTTCACGAGCCTGATTCCGGAATTCTCGTCTCCGGCAAGCATGTCGCTCTTGTTGCCCGTGATATTCACATAGTCCACAAGCTCTATCTTCTTGCCGTTCTTAAGTTTCGTGCCTTTCACCACCTTCCCAGTATGCGGATTCTTGAGCAGTCCCATAAGGAACATCCCCTCATAGTTGCCGTCTCCGTTATATACATAAGGTTTCTTGCGAAGATCCTTCTCATGGAATTTTGCAAAGGGACGCCCCATTTCTGTGGTATAGGGCACACCCTCTTTCTCCAGCGACGGAGCGAGCTGGAAACCGTTGTAGCATTTGCCGAGCGATCCGCAGTCGAAATAATTCTTGGCGTTATAGGGATACATTCTTGTGTTGCATCCCTTGAATTCCTCTTTGGAAGTCTCTGACGGTATATACCACATCGCCTCGGGCGATTCATGATTGGTAAAGCTGTGGGGACCATACCATGTCGGATCGAGTTCATACACCCCGTAAACGCCGTCGTACAGGTCCTGAAGAATCTTTTCAGCGTCCGCATACCTGTCTTCCCCTATGAAAGGCACGGCATTCAGATAGAGCTGTGCAAGAAGCATCGCCCCGGCGCCCATGGTCAGATAGCCGTCCTGATATTCGGAAAGAGATTCTCTTTTGTGAAGATTGGGAATCGCCGATTTCAGCGTTCTTTCTATATATTCGAAATTCTCTTTTCTGGAGTTTCTCGCTTTGGGCGCGTCATTTGGAGTCGTATAGATGGGAAGCCCTCCGAACAGGTCGAGCGACCGCATGTATGCATATGCCACAAGCGCGTTGAGCTGGTTCAGGTGATCAGCCTTATCCGTCTCCGTGAGTCCCAGCGCTGCATAGTCGACGCCTGAGAGTCCGTCGATCGACACGAGTGCATGCGAGACTATGTAATTCATCTGGTTATAGGCATTCTTCACCTTGCCGTCTTCCGTGCTCCAGGTGTGTCCGTGCAGTCTGACCCAGTCTCCGTTGTCATAGAAATCCGCAGCGCGCGCCGGGCAGCACATCTCATCGGTAGTCACCTCCTGAAGAAGCCAGTAGACACGCTGGTTATACATATAATGCCAGTGGCGGAACGGATTTCTTAGAACCGAATACACACTCTCCTGGCTTGTATAGAATGTATCGGGATTGGCTTCCGAATAGAATTTCTCGTCAAGATCACATCCGGTGAGCGCCAATGTCGCGGCAAGACCAAGTGTGATATTCTTTATTTTATTGCTTGTCATAGATTTATCAGAATTTAAGTTGAAGACCGAAAGTCCAGTGAATTGTCTGAGGATACATAGAGGCTTTGTTTCTGACTTCCTGCACGCCGGGGAAAAGACCGTTGACGCTCTGCTCCGGATTATAACCTTTGAATCGGGTGAAAGTGGCGACATCGCGGGCTGTCACGTATACACGAAGACTTCTCACATATTTCTGCCATTTCGAAAGATTCAGAGTATACCCCAGTGAGATTGCGTCTATCTTGAAGAATGATGCGTCGGAAAGGAAATAATCGCAGGTTATGCGGTTTCCCTTTATGTGTCTGTTTTCCTCATATGCAGACCGCAGCACATTGACACCCTGCTGGTTCTGCAACCCGTAATAAAGATTTACGGTGTCATAGACATCATAGTCTATATAACTGCGACAGTTGATGCCGAGGTCAAAATCGCGATAACGGAATGTATGGTCCATCGAAAGAACCACTTCGGGGATTCCGTTGCCGACATAATACTTGTTTTCGATTTTGTCATTACCTTTGGCAGGCACAATCTCGCCGTTCTTGTCATATATCAGCCATTCGCCGTTTTCATCGACCCCGGCGTTTTTGAAAAGCCAGAACTGACCGATTGTCTGGTTGTTCACAAGCTTATGGGTGTTTCCCATGCTCTGCGGGAGACCGTCGGAAAGAATCTGCGAACTCTCTTCTCCGAGATTCTTTATCTTCGATGAACTGTGGGAAAGTCTCACGGTAGCGTCCCAGTCGAAATCGGAAGTGCGGAATATCCTGCCGGTCAGCTCGAATTCCCATCCGGTATTCGAGAGCGAACCGACATTCTTCATTATCGTCTTGGCTGTCATTGGAGGCGCGGGAGCTGTCACGGCAAAAAGCATGTCATCGACCTGACGGTAGAACCAGTCGAACTTTCCGCTTATCCGGTTGTTGAGAAATCCGAAATCCAGACCGACATTGAACTCTTTCTTTTCCTCCCATTTCAGATCGGGATTGGCATTACGCGCCGATTTGTAGGCAGGTCCCCATGACAGACCTCCGGGGGTGGGATACATGCCGTCGCTCGCATATGTGTAGGTCGTATATCCTGCCGTGAAATTGTCGTTACCTGTAACACCGTAACCTGCACGTAGTTTCAGTTCATCGACCCAGTCTATATCGCGCAGCCACGCCTCCCGGTTCATGCGCCATCCGGCTGAAACCGACCAGAAGTTACCCCAGCGGTGGTTTTTGCCGAATTTTGAACTTCCCTCACGCCGGTAACTCACCATTGCCATATATCTGTCATCGTAGGAGTAATTGGCTCGTCCGTACCATGAAAGAAGGTGTTCCGTGGGATTTTTGGAAGAAGACATGCCGGCAAGACCCTTGCTTAGATCCTTACCCGCGCTCATGTCCCACGGTCCTATGCCGTCGACGGTAAAATCCCTGTTGGTCATGCTGAAAGCCTCTTGTCCGGTTTCGTTGTAATAACTCCATCCGGCAACGGCGTCGAAATGATGCACATCACCGAATTCTTTTGTATACGACAGATATGCCTCCCAGTTTGTGTTCAGATTCTTCTGATAGCCGTGTGTGGCTTCTCCAAGCTTTCCGGAGTCCACGCTTTTGCGGTGGAACTGATTGTAATAGATAGTACGCGTCCATTGACGGCGGTCAACTCCCATGGATGCCTGGGCGGTGAATCCGGGAAGAATCGTGAATTTCAGATTCAGGTCCCCCATGAACCACTGGTCGGTGCCTTTGTATTCCTGATCCATTATATTCGCCACCGGATTGAAGAAATCCGCTCCAAGTCCCGATTTGTTTACATTGTAATGAGTCGGATTGTCCGGATCCATTACAGGAATCGTGGGATTGAGCGCGATGGAGTTCTCGACATCGTTTGCAGTGTTGCGCTGGTCGCGGTGTGCCTCGCGGTATTGCATGCGGAGACCGATCTCGAGTCTGTTGTTCCATAGCGAGTATCTGCCGTTCAGCCTTGCCGAATAATCCTTGCGCCCGTCACCGATAACGATGCCCTCCTGATTCGAATACGAAAGGGATGAATAAAGCGACAATGCCTTTGTTCCTCCGGTCATTGTCACGGAATGACGCTGTGAGAAAGGGGTGTCGCGACACATAAGGTCATACCAGTCAGTGCGGGAGCCGAAGTCTTCGCCTCGTCCGTAATCGAGATATTCCTGAGGAGTCAGCATGTCAAGACGTTTGCGCACGCTTTCCACCGAAAACTCTCCGTTGTATGTCACTGTGGCTTTACCCTCTTTGGCTTTTTTTGTTGTCACAAGAATCACACCGGCGGAGGCGCGCGTGCCATAGATGGCGCCGGCAGAGGCATCCTTGAGCACATCGATGCTCTCTACATCTTCCTGATTTATGGCACGCAGATCGCCGCCGGGAATCCCGTCGATCACGACAAGGGGCGATGTGCCTCCCTTGACGGAGGAGACACCTCGCAGCTGATAGTCGTTGGATGCGTTCGGAGAGGCGTTGCCGCTGATTGTCAGACCCGACACTTTCCCCTGAAGTGCCGTGGCGATTGTCGAGCCTCCGACACCGGTCATCAGGTCATCTCCGGAAATGGAGGAAATGGAGGATGTGACACGCTTTTTCTGCATTGTTCCGTAGCCGACGACAACCACCTGGTCGAGTGTGCGGTCTTCCCCTCTCATGACCACAGGATAGTCGGTCTGTCCGGATTTGACTTTTACATTCACGGGGGTCATGCCGACAAGCGACACTTTCAATGTCTGACCCGGTGTTGCCTGAATCGTGAAATTACCGTCGATATCGGCAACGGATGCAGTGCGTGCACCTTCCACCATGACTGTGGCACCGGTGAGGGGTTCACCCTCGCTGTCGGTCACTTTGCCGCTTATTGTCACGGCTGTGCCCCGTGTGGCGGTATCCGCTTTGCTTTTCTTTCTGGAGACTGCTATGACTTTGTCTGACAATACCGAGTATTCAAGCCCCATGCGAGGCAGTAATTCCTTCAATATCGCCGACACGGGGGTCTGTGATTTGTTTATGTTTCCGGGTATCCGGCGTTTGCCGATCTCGCTGTCATATGAAAAGCGGTAATCGGTCTGACGTTCGATCGCGGCAAAGAGACTCTTCAGCGACTCCTGTTGCATCGACAACGTGACTTTTGCGTTCTGCGCCCATCCGGGAACTGCAATCATCAGTGCTATAAGCAGTGCCTGCAGACGCATCTTCTTGTTAGGTCTGTTCATTAAATTTCATTTATAAAGGTTATGGAATT
>CAMWMW010000138.1 GCA_947175455.1 uncultured Porphyromonadaceae bacterium
AAGAGTCAGCCCTCACGCCATATACCTCCCCATCCCGCCCCATTCCACCCCCTCTCGCCCCATCACCCCAGAACCACATCGAGAAGCATCATCAGCAGGAAACCGACGGCGAAGCCGACGGTGCCCATATTCGAGTGGCGACCTTCCTGCGTCTCGGGTATCAGTTCCTCGACCACGACATACATCATCGCGCCGGCGGCAAACGCCAGCAGGTAGGGCAATATCGGCAACACCACGGACGCAAGCAGAATAGTGACCGCGGCGGCTATCGGTTCGACGACGCCGCTCAGCGCCCCGATGACAAACGATTTGCGGCGGCTGTTGCCAGCCATGCGCAGCGGCATCGACACTATCGCCCCTTCCGGAAAGTTCTGTATCGCGATACCCAGAGAGAGAGCGAGAGCCGCAGCCATCGGCAGGAAGGCGTTATGCTCCAACGCGGCAGCAAGCGCCGCTCCTACCGCCATACCTTCGGGAATATTATGCAGTGTCACCGCGAAAACGAGTTTGGCTGTACGCGACAAACCGCTTCTCGGACCTTCGCTCATGCCGCCGTCGATATGCTGATGCGGCACCACCATGTCGAGTAACAGCAGAAATAGTATGCCGACGGCAAAACCGACAATCGAAGGTATCACACTCGCTATCCCCTCCTTGCCGGTCATTTCCATAGAGGGTATAAGCAGAGACCACACAGAGGCGGCGACCATCACACCGGCAGCGAACCCGGTGAGTGTTTTCTGCAGCAGCTGCGGCATTTCGCGCCGCATCAGAAACACACACGCCGCACCCAAAGCCGTTCCGGCGAACGGCAATATCAGACCAATTGCAAGACCATTCATATTATTATAACATCCTGACCGCCTCCCTGAGTTCAGGCAAACGTACAAGGCGGCAGAAAAGGAGATATGACCCGATGCCGAGCAGAAGACCTCCGCCCAATTGAATCAGCCCCGCCATGTTTGCCGGCAGGGAGTTCATCCACCCCGAGAGCCCTGCGGCATAGAGAGCCACAGCGACAACGAGACATGACACGCCCGCGATCGCCATTGACGGGAGCAGGTCTCTGACCATAGCCCGCACGCTGAAGCACGCCGCACGCCGTAGAATCAGCAGCGACACGACATAGGTGACAACAGAAGCCGCAAGCTGCCCCCACACCAGCAGTGGAACACTGCCGAACCAGACAGTAGACAGAATCGCCGCCAGAATCAGCAGGTCTTTTGCCACCTCAAGCGCGAACAACCGCCGTCCGTCGCCGAGCGCAAGAAGATAATTGCTGTAAAGCGAAGTCAGCACCACAAATATCCCTCTTACCGTCAGTATCTGGAAAAGAATTATCGCCGCATCCCATTTATGTCCGAAAAGAGTATGGAACAGCGGCGCGCCAAGCACGGCGATACCACCCATGACCGGGAAAAGGACAAAGGCTGTGAAGCGGTTGATTTTCGTCACGTAGCGACGGAAAGTCTCCCCGTCATCCTGCACCTTCGACAGCAGAGGCACAAACGAAGAGGTGAGAATCTGCGATATCGAGGCACTCCCCATTTTGCTCCATTTGTCAGCCTGCGTATAGAAGCCGAGCGAGGCAAGGTTGTAGAAAGCGCCTATTATGAATGAATATATGTTCTGACACAAGGTATTGAGCGTTGACGACGAGAAGACGCTCAACCCTATCCGCCATATTTTTTTCAGCGAGTCGAGATGAAACCCCGCTGTCGGAAGCCATCCTCCGGTGATCCATAGCCAGCCGGACTTGACAGCCGCGAGAGTCACCGACTGCCACACCAGCGCCCACGGTCCCCAGCCATCCACGGCAAGCCACACACCCAACGCCCCCGACACCGTCAGCCCGATTATATTGGAGACAGCAATCTGTTTTACATCCATCCGCTTCATCAGACGGTTGGTCTGCACAATCGCCAGACCGTTGAGGATGAAGGTGAGAAACATCACCTTGGAAAGGGGTATGAGCCTACGGTCTCCCTGAAAAATATCGGCTATAAGGGGGGCGCAGAAGAAAAGGACGGCATATACCGCCACACTCACGGCAAGATTGAACCAGAACACCGTGGAATAATCCCGCTCATCGGGATCCTTGCGCTGCAGCAGCGCCGCCCCGAAGCCGCTGTCCACAAACAGTATGGCAAAAGCCTGAAACACCAGCAACGCGCCTACAAGACCAAAATCCTCCGGGGTGAGGATATTGGCGAGCACCACTCCGACCACGGCATAGAGCAGCTGAGATGAAACGCGGTCAACCGCGTTCCATTTCAGCGTACTTGCCGTTTTCTGTTTGAGAATGCTTTCCTCCGCCACTGTTCAGTATTTTTTCGTGTTGTACGCAAGAGTCCGTAAGAGACCGGGGAATCACTCAAGAGGCGAGACCTTGCCTCCTCCCACTTTCTTGATTTCCGGATTACCCTTGTATTGTATCTTGGTAGTGCCGATGCCGCGCACATCAAGCTTCTTCACCGGCCAGCAGGTAATGTCGCCGGTGCCGAGAATCGAGCACTTCACCTCCATCGCCTCCAGTCCTTCAGCCTCAATCAGTCCGGTGCCCACCATCTTGAAAGTCGCCTTGTCCACTTTTCCTGTAAGTATTATAGTACCCTTCCCCGTAGCGAGATGAGCTTCGGCATTTCCAGCCTGTATGTCTTCGGCGATGATGCGTCCGTTGCCTATCTGCTTTGCCGAAAACGCGGGCACGGCGATCGTGTTGCATACTGTTGCCGTAAATTCAGAGGAATTCTCGATTTCAGTCAGATAATCCGAATATACATACAGCACAGGCAAGGCGGGATTGTTCACATCCTCCGTGTTCACCTGAATGCGGAGTCTCCCCTTGCTATTGGTGAATATAAAGGCATTGGCAAACTCCTCCTCGCCGGTGAAGACAGCCATGCCGGTGGAATCGGGCACAGACCGGTAAACCACATTGACGTTGTCCGTAATCTTAATCTTGTCGAAACGACCCACATCCAGACGATATGTCCGTTCCTGAGCCAGAGCGGACAGCACCGCCGCCAGCATCAACATAAAAAACACTGTCTTTTTCATAATTTCCAAGTATAAGATGATTTTTCGACTATGACAAATCTGATTATTTTAAACTTCCTGACCATTAATTTGAAAAATGCCATCAGGAGTCTACCCGATTTCCGAAGAATGTCTCGGATATATGGTCGAGAAGATCGAACAGTTCCTTCTCCGTCTCCGCACGCAGCAGCCTTATGCGCGTTTCGCGGAAATTCGGGATACCCTTGAAAAGAGGAGTCGCTGCGAGATGACGGCGGATGTGCAGAATGCCGCGATACTCGTCAATGCGGTCGATGCTCTCGCGTATCTGCCGGCGCAAGATATCGAACTTCGCCGCATCGGAAAGAGGTTCATACTCCCCCTTCTCAAGATACTGGCGGACTTCCCGGAATATCCACGGCGCTCCGATTGCCCCCCTGCCTATCATGATGCCGTCGACACCGAAGCTGCCGAAAGCCGCCGCCGCACCTTCCGGCGACGTTATGTCTCCGTTGCCGATTACCGGAATCTCCATGCGGGGGTCATTCTTCAGCTCCCCGATCAGCGACCAGTCCGCCTGTCCGGTATACATCTGCGAGCGTGTGCGTCCGTGCACCGTCAGAGCCTTTATGCCGCAGTCCTGCAGTCTCGGTCCCAGATCGGTGATGATTTTGTTTTCGCAATCCCAGCCGAGGCGCGTCTTCACCGTGACAGGAATATCGACTGCATCCACCACACGGCGGGTTATCTCAAGCATCTTCGGAATATCACGGAGCATCCCCGCGCCCGCGCCTTTCCCCGCCACTTTCTTCACAGGGCACCCGAAATTGATGTCGAGAATATCCGGACCCGCCTTTTCCACTATAGCGGCAGCCTCGACCATAGCCTATGGCTCGCGTCCGTAAATCTGTATTGCCACCGGCCGTTCGGCATCATTGATGTCGAGCTTGCGCGTCGTTGACTTTATATCGCGGATAAGCGCTTCCGCCGACACGAACTCCGTATATACCGAAGCCGCCCCCATTTCGCGACAGATCAGACGAAACGAAGGATCCGTCACATCCTCCATCGGGGCAAGCGACACCGGCTTGTCTCCAAGATCAACATTGGCTATTTTCATTTGTATGCTTATTCCGTTTTATAGATGTTGTTGTTATAATAATATCCACCCTTTTTCAGCACCTGCCTGTCAGCTGTCCATGGAACAGCGTCATACGAGCGACAAAGTTGAGAGTCCCGAGGCAAGTATCAGCTGCGCCGCCTCCTGCATCGCCTCCGGAGTCAGGGAGCGTATACGCTCCGCCGTATAGTCGATATCGTGAATCTCTCCGTAATACATCAGGCTTTTAGCCAATGCCATGGCGCGGCTCTCGCGGTGCTCGCCGCTCATGATCAGTTGCCCGCAGTATTGGTCGCGGACACGGGCGAAAGCCCTCGGCGACAGCGGTGACTGTGCGAGACGATCCAGTTCGCCGTATATAATGGAGCGGCACTTTGCCACAGCATCCCTGTCGCAGCCGTAATACACAAGCAGCACGCCCGTATCGCTCATAAGTGCGACATTGCTCTCGACGGTATACACCAGTCCGCGGCGGTCGCGCATTTCCATGTTCAGACGCGAGTTCATGCATGGTCCCCCCAGATAGTTGTTGAGCAGGAAAAGGGCATGCCGACGCGAATCGCCGCGTCCGAAAAGGCGGCATCCGGTTATGCAGTTCGCCTGATGGCTTGACCTCACCCGCGTCTCGTCGAAGACCTCCGCCGCAGGTGCCGCCTCGCGCAGGCGCGGTTCCGAATCAAACGTCATGTCGCCGAAATATTTTTCCACAAGACGTATGTTGCGTTCCGGATCGCCCGGGTCAGCGCAGTATATCACCATATTCCCCGGCGTATAGTTCGCATCGATGAAACCGCGTCCGTCTGCCGACGACAATCCTCTCACGCTCTCCGGCGTGCCCAATATGTTGTGGGCGAGACCCGAACCGGCATAAATCAGTTCCTCGAACTCGTCATAGACAGAATCCGAAGGACTGTCGCGATATGAATGGATCTCCTCCACTATCACCTCCTTCTCCTTCCCGATCTCATTAGCCGGGAAAGATGCATTCTTCACAAGATCGGAGATAAGCTCGAAAGACCTCGCGGCATAACCTGCCGGAGCGTTGGTATAAATCATCGTCTCCTCCTTTGTGGTATAGGCGTTGAGTTCACCACCGATGGTCTCCATGCGGCTTGCGATGTGACAGCTCCGGCGATGGCGCGTGCCTTTGAATATGGTATGTTCCACAAAATGGGCAAGGCCCTCCTTGTCAGCGGATTCGTCGCGGCTTCCGGCATTGACCATCGCGCCGATATACGACACGTTGCCCTCCGCCCTCACAGCCACCACCCTCAGTCCGTTGGGAAGAGTGTGGACATGATATTTCTCACTATCCTTGACAATCATACGATATTACAATCATAAATAACCCGTCCGTCGCAACACCGCGGACGCATTCAATCCGCAAAGATAACTAAAAAAACGCGTTTTTCCGCGCCATGTCGCCATCGGATTAAAGAATTATTTCCGTAATTGGGAATAATTCACTAATTTTGCACCGCCTGACCGTATTTAGACAATAAGAGTATGTTTAGTTTTAACACGAATTTAAACTAAAATGACTTTTGGAAAT
>CAMWMW010000139.1 GCA_947175455.1 uncultured Porphyromonadaceae bacterium
GATTTGACGAGACATATTCGTCTCCGCATCTTGAGATGACAGTGAAAATCGGAGATAACGTTTGTGAAAAGAAACGTTTTTTCTCTGATTTTGATTTATATGGGGGTGAGAACGCCTTCATGATTGATATTGACTCTTCCGGCTGGAGACTTCGCGGCGGCAACAGAAATTACAAGACCATGTCGGAGTATTCGTCAGAAGGTTTCGAGGCTGACAGTATAGGTTACGCCTTGTGGCCGGGAGGAAGACTTGGTGTGGATCACATCTGTCTGGAAACAGCAGGAGTGTCAGCGGAAGGATTCCGCCGTTTCGGAACTGCGGAAGATGTCATGGCATATCTTGGGCGTTCATCAGATGCAATGGAGGGTATCTGGGGAGTGTTCGATCTCATGCTTGAAGACGACAGGCTGCGGATGGGCGGGGATTACCTTCTTGCGCTTGTAAAATCGGAGACCGGCTACGACATCCTCTATATGGGAGGTGCTGTTAAAAATCCGGCTTCATGGACTCCCGGCATACTTAAGGGCCGACTTGTCGCCGGCCCTTTCGAAGGAATCTATAATGTTGAATGGATAGATGTGACAGGAGAGACTATGAGCGGGATAAAGGCGCAGTCGGACAACGGACTGCTTAAACTTGTCTTTCCCGATGACTCCTCTGAGCTGAGACTCAGGAAGGTCACTTCGTCTCTTTGATTCCGAGCAAAATGTAGAGCCCGTGCGGGCTCAATATATCCGACAGCTCGCCGGCTGATAGTTCCACTTGTATGGTACCTTCGGAATACGGCGCGATCTGATACGGGTCATAGCTGAATATTATACCCTTTGAAGTTAGACCGAACTGTGCCGGAATCCCGATCTGGTCAACAGGCACAAGAAGATCATAGCCTTCATTTTTGATTTTATCGCGTATCAACTGGAGCAGGGTGTCCTTATAGTCTTTTTTAAACAAATCTCCAAGTGATATGACTTTTCCGTCAGTAAGACAGAAATTGACGTATCTGGTGGAACTGTTGCCATGGGCGGCAAGACATGCGTATGCATAATTCATATTCTCCCACACTACAGCTCTTGGAGTTACAAGCGTTGTTGTCAGAGTGGAAACGGTTTCGCCACATGCCTCGGTTTCGGATGCAGCGAGGTCAGTGAGCTGCATGGAATCAGGCAAAACCGGTTCCGCATTGCCGTCGGTTATGCGCACCCCCGCCATGTTCAGCAAAGTTTCTCTCAAAGCATTCACATCGGTGTCACCTATATCTTCCGGGAGTATCCCCTGTCCGATAAACCTTACAAGTTTACCGCCTGGAGCCTCAAGAGTGTCAGAGCCTGTAAATTCACCTATGTAATCATAAGTATAAGACTCGAATTTGATGTCTCTTGACGAGACAGGCTCGTTATTGTCGCTTTTTTTGTCTTTTGTCGAGCAGGATGTGACTGACACGGCAAGCGAAGCCATGACAGCAATAGCAAATAAGACTCTTCTCTTCATAATATATATTATTCTGTTTTTAAATTTTATTACCATCCTCCCGAGGCGCCTCCGCCTCCGGTTGAGCCTCCGCCGAATCCACCTCCGAATCCGCCCCCGAATCCACCTCCGTTGCCTCTGTGCCCGGTCATGGCTCCGATCGCGGCTCCTGCTATGAAAGGAGCTGCGGATTCTTTCCTTGGTATAACAAACTGCTTCCTCTTTTGATTGTGGCAGAACTTACATTCATATATCTTTTCACCTGTGCCCTGATGACGAGTGGTTGCAGGAACTATTGTTCTGGTGCCGATCTGACACATCGCGACTGTGTGGCAGTCGGGACATTCGGAATATTTCTGTTGATTCTTTTTGAACGCGTATCGTTCGATGGTTCCGCAACGCGGGCATTCCCATACATCGTAATCGATAGTGTCAAGTTTCTCCTCGAAATCCTGCGAGTCCGACAGCAGTTCATTATCCTCCTCTTCCCCGAGGCGATTCATGCGGGTGCCGCAAGTGGAGCATTTCAGTTTACGGGTGCGGTATGACCTGTAAAGTAAAAACGCAAAAGCGAGAAATATGATTCCGGAGCCAAGAGAGAGCAGGGTTATCCAGCAGAAGGCGGGCAAGGAATCGCGCCACATTATTGCCTTGTGGTAATTGTCACTCTTTTTTCTTCCCTTGAAAAGGTATACGACAAACATCCCCAGACTGAAGAGGAAAGCGCAAGTTGCCACAATCCTGATGAACTTCCATATCACTTCACCGGAAAGCGCATTTACCGTTCCCGAGTGATTGTCCGGTTGTCGGGATCTGATTTCCTCCGCAACTGCCGGATCTGTCAGAACCCGGGAAACAAGGGCTGTGGCGTCATCTACCGCTCTGTTGATATCGCCATCTCTCATATTGGGTATAATGGCGGTGTTTATGATGTTCTTACACGAAATGTCGGGCAAGGCTCCTTCAACTCCATATCCGGTTGTTATTCTTGCGCGTCTTTGTTCCGGCGCTATCACGAGCAAAACACCATTGTCCTTGTCTTTTTTACCTATTCCCCAAAGGGTAAAGAGCTGTTCGCTCCAGTCTTCTATTGTGGTTTCTCCGATAGACGGCGGAATAGCCACTACGGCTTCCACTGAAGTCTGTTGCCGAAGATCCCATAATCTGCGGTTTACAGCCTCTTTGGTCGCGGGCGACAGCAGGTTTCCGGGGTCAGATACAAATTCATATCTGTTTGAGACGTTCACGTTCGGCATTGACTCCGGAGAATATACTTCAGCGTGAGCCGTCAGGCATATGATTGTGAACAGATATAATAAAAAACTTCTTGTCATAAGTAAGTATTGAAAATTAGTTTATAATAAGTAAATGCTGTGCTTATTTAAATTTTGAATCTTTTGGATGCTTTCATGATTTCTCATCAGTCGCATAGCCCGCTATGCTCCTTCTTCGGAATCATGAAATCATCTCAAAATCTCCTAAAATTTAATATAAGCTAATTTCCAACACTTACTTATTGTATTGACATGAAATTATATCGAGATGAAAAAATTTCTTTTGGCTCTGGTTCTGACCATGATTTCCATTGCCACGTCCCATGCAGAGGAGCTGTCACGTCCCGTAGTGCAGGAATACCGTCTTGAGGCGGGGAGAGGCACGGCGTTATCCACATATCTTTCTCCCCTCACATATGACGGCAAGGTTTTCGGAGCATCAGCCCAATGGACAAAGGCATCCCCATGGGCGCCGGAAACACTTATAATGCAGTTTGCCGCAAAAGCAAACATGCGCGATTACCTGAATCCGGCACGCACGGCTTCCATGATCGGTATCGACGGGATGTTCACATGGGGAATGCAATGGCGCAGACGCCTGCCCTGTTCGCTGCAGGTAACCGCAGGCGGATCCATTGACGTTGATGCGGGATGTCTCTATCTTACGCGTAACGGGAACAATCCCGTAAGCGTGCTTGCCTCGGCATCGTTGGACATCAACGCCTCATTGTCCTGGAGATTCAGTATAGGAAAGATTCCGATGATACTCGCCAATGAAATCCGCATTCCGTCATTAGGATGCTTCTTTTCACCGCAATATGGCGAGACATATTATGAAATCTGGCTTGGAAACCGCGAGGGACTTGCCCATTGCGGCTGGTGGGGCAACCGTTTCTGCATCGACAATCTCCTTTCGCTCAGACTTGATTTCGGGCGTACCGCCATGCAGCTGGGCTACCGTTACGACTACCGCTCCTCATGGGCGAACTCGCTCGACACCCGCCTGCACACCCATTCCTTCGTAATCGGCATAATTCCCCACGGTCTCGGCATCAAACGCCGCGCCCGCATCAACTCCCCCCTCTACTGATAGCACAATTAAGAGCTTGTTTAAAAGAAATAACACCAAGTATGAAATATAAAATATATGGAATGCTGATCTTGTCGCTGTTAATGACGGCTTGTCATGAGGTGCCGGAGTATCAGGATGATCCGTACGGGAATTTCGATGCCCTTGCAGCAATCGTAAGCGACAGATATTGCTTTTTCGAAGAGAAAGGCATCGACTGGGACGAAGTGTGCCGTCAGTATCGCGCGGAAGTTAAACCAGACACAAAAATGCTGGAGCTCTTCGACATCTGCTCGCGGCTGCTCGATGAACTGCAGGACGGACATGTGAACCTTTCATCGCGTTTCAACACCAGTTACTACCGCAAGTGGTGGAGCGATTATCCACAGGATTTCAACCTCCGCACGCTGCAGCAGTATTATCTGGATTTTGATTACATGCAGACTTCTGGTATATCCTACAAAATGCTGACCGATGAAATCGGATACATGTATTACCCCTCGTTCTCGTCGGGCATCAGTCCCTCAAGCCTCGATTATATCCTGGCGATTCTACATGAATCCAAAGGTCTCATAATAGATATCAGAGACAACGGCGGCGGTATGCTCACCAATATAAACACTCTTGTGGGTCGTTTCATAGAGGAGAATGCCACAGGCGGCTACATACGCCACAAGACAGGTCCCGCCCACAACGCGTTCTCAGACCCCTTTCCGATCGAATATGAAGCTGCGGATCCTGACAAAAGGGTAAAATATCTCGGCAAGCCGATTCTGGTTCTCACAAACAGATCCTGCTATTCCGCCGCGAATAATTTTGTCGCAGTAATGAAAACTCTTCCGAATGTGCGGATAGTAGGCGCACGTACCGGAGGAGGAGGAGGACTCCCCTTCTCTTCCGAACTGCCCAACGGGTGGTCGGTAAGATTCTCCTCATGTCCGATCAGCGACAGACACGACCGCTCCACAGAGGCGGGAATAGACCCGTCTCCCGGATGCGAGGTGCATTGCAAGGACGCAGACCTTGCTGCGGGACACGATGCGATTCTCGACTTTGCGATTAACCTTTTGCAAACTGCAGGATAACCGGCGACTTTATCTCGACGCCATATTTTTCTGCAAAACGCAGAATGTTTCTGGCAAGTTCGGGCTTCAGCTCCTCCGGACAATAACGGAAATAAGCCTCTGCCGCACGCACATGTGTGGCATCGGGCATAGGATATTCCCGGCGACCGGGTAGTCCGAAAACGTTATCCGGCAATTCTTTTCTCTCTTCTGCATCCAGTATGTCTTTCATAGCTCTTGTCTTTTTAGTTATGTTATTATCGTAACAATTAAAAAACAAAATATGTGGAAATTTAATCCGATTTTAAAATCTACAATCTGGGGCGGCGAGAGAATCGCCCCTTACAAAGGAATCACGACAGACCTTGAAAAAGTAGGTGAAAGCTGGGAGCTTTCGGGTGTCGAGGGTGACGAATCAGTTGTTGCGGAAGGAAACGATGCGGGAATGACACTGCCCGCGCTGATCGACCGGTACGGAGCATCCCTTATGGGACGCCGCAACTATGAAAAATTCGGCAACCGCTTCCCGTTGCTCATCAAATTCATTGACGCGCGCGAAGACCTTTCCGTACAGGTTCATCCTGACGATGCCATGTCTCAGAAATACGGCATGCCGAACGGAAAGACTGAAATGTGGTTTGTGCTGGAGGCTGCCGAAGGAGCCAGACTCGCCAACGGATTCAAGAATCCCGTCGACCCTGCCGACTATGAGACACTTGTGAAAAGCGGAGAGATTGAAAACGTGTTGAATTTTGTGGAAATCAAACCCGGAGACACCTATTTCATTCCTGCGGGAAGAGTGCATGCC
>CAMWMW010000140.1 GCA_947175455.1 uncultured Porphyromonadaceae bacterium
CCGGTCTGGTCCATGCTCACCGCCTTGGCGGCATCCAGATATCCGCTTCCGAAAAGACCGGTGACACTGCTGTTGTTGCCGTAGCCGTAAAAATCGTTCACGGAAGTAAGCAACTGAGTGCGCAATGTCTCGTTCAGGAATGTCGAGGAACCGTATTTGGAAAGAACGAGAGCAGCCACGCCGGAAACATGGGGAGTAGCCATTGATGTTCCTTCGTTATATCCGTATTCATTGCCGGGAAGAGTGGAAAGCACACCCTGTGCCTCTCCGTAATCCAAAAGACCGCCGGGTGCCACAATGTCCGCCCACGGCCCGTTGCATGAATAAGATGCGGGGGTAAGTTCCGAAGTCATTGACGTAACACCCACCACCTTCTCATATGCGGCAGGATAGAAGTTTCCTGTCTTACCTTCGTTTCCGGCGGCAAAGATACAAAGACCTCCGATCATCTTGTCGGAACGGGCCTCTGCCGTGAAATAATCGATAGCATCGAGCACTGCCTGCTCGTAATATCCGTCGGTAGGCCATCCCCATGAGCACTGTGCGATTGTGGCGCCTTTCTCAGCGGCATACACTATAGCTGCGGCAAAGTCTCCTTCGGCAGTACCTGAACGGGAATCAAACACCTGGCATGACAGCAACCTGACACCGCTTCCGGGCGTTCCGTCGCCACCGGCGACACCGCCGACACCGATTCCGTTGTTATTCACAGCCGCCACGGTTCCGGCAACGTGCGTGCCGTGCGAATGAGGATATACACGAGCCTCTCCGGTGCAGAAGTTCCAGCCATAGATATCATCGGGATACCCGTTGCCATCGTCATCGAAACCCTCTTTACCGTTAAGCTCCGCCTCGTTCACATACATATTGGCAGCGAGATCTTCGTGAGTATAATCCACACCGCCGTCGATAATTGCCACAAGCACATCGCTCGTTCCGGTTGTGGACTTCCACGCTTCAAAAAGATTGATGTCGGCACCGGCAACGCTATAGGGTATAGTGCCGAAATTCTGATAATGCCACTGATTCGACAGGAACGGGTCGTTGAAAGGCATCGATGCCGCAGCCTTCGCCACTTTCGAGCGATCCAGCTTGCGGAAGCCTTTGGCTCCCTCCTGAAGAACCATCGGGGTTACAAGTTCCGAACGCTCGACACCGGCGGTAGTCGCGAAAACCTTCCGCGCTTCTTCCGGGGAAACCGACTCGTCGAAACTTACCACATACCAGCGGTCGAGTCCGTATTTAGCCCTTTGACGTGCGAATTTCTCCACGTAGGGAAGCATCGGACGGATGCTGACCGCTTTTACTTCGCGAGCTGCCCGGTCGAGAGGAGTGATACCGGTTGTAACCGCGCCGCGTGAATGCATCAGGGGAGCGTGTCCCACTTTCAATGCCACTTCCGGCTGCAGCTTCACCCTGATCTCCCCCTTCTTGGGAGCGACACCCGCGCCAGCTCCTTGTGCCGTGCCTGCGCAGAACATCGCTGCCACAAGCATTACACACATAAGAAGTTTCTGCATAAGTTGCTGTTGTTAAGTTGTTAAAAAAAGTTGTTTCTTGATGTCATTACAGCTATCCCGACACATTCTGCATGCCGACTGTCATCCGCAGCGTAACAAGTAAGGAAGAATAAAGAGGTCACTAAATAACGAACACCTAAATATAGCCCATATACATCACATGCAAAATTAATAAAAATTTTATACAAAACAACCCGCACATATGAGAATACATCTTTTTTTAACAAATTTCCACCTATGACTCCTAAAAAACGCCTTATAGTCAATACAAAGCGGCGTCATGAACCATCATGACGCCGCAAAACTCAGCACACTGCCAATTGTAAAGTCTTTCAGAACATCAATCTGGAAACCTTCCTTTCTCCGTTGGAGCAGACATCCACCTTGATGACAAGTCCCTTTACCGGCTTTTCCGACAGTTTGCAACCTGTGATATCAAAATACTCTGTCTTTACAACACTGACTTCTTCCGCGACACCAGTCACTCCGGAGGAGTCGCTCTGCCTTACCGCCAGAGTGCAATTCACTGCCGGACCGGATACGGTCACATATCCTTCACGTGGAGAATCCGAAGGACTGACGCTGAGTTTCAGAGTATTGACGGATGCCGGATCCGTTGCCGGATCTGCTGTTACTGTAATCCAGTCGGCATCACAGCATATCTTCACATCCGGATCTCCAAACGAATACCAGCTGTCAAATTCCACATTTCCTGTACCTCCTGCAAGACCGAATTCAACTTCAGACGCGCCTGATTTCTCGAAAAGCCAGGGGAAACTTCCGTCTACCATCCAAAGAAAGTCACATGCACAGAGTTTCTTGGTGCTCCCTTTCCCCTCGTCATAAATCTTGCTGTCGTAAAAATAATCCTGTTTTTCAACGTCTCCCTCTTTCCAAGACAGCAGCACTCCGCAGTTGTGGGGCCAGGGACATTCCCCTTCGCCATCCCATACAGTGCCCGAACCCAGAATAGGAAGAACCTTGCTGAAAGCACCCTCCTCGGCAAAGCCCTCGAGTACCGCCATAAACGCACAATCGATTGCTATGGGAGAACCTCCCTGCTCTCCGGGACGACGCAGATCGAACAACAGCGATTTGTCGGATCCCGCCTTGACTGTTTTCTCTCCTTCAGCTATGATTTCGTCAGTGGGTTGCCCGGATGAGTCCAATTTATAGAGTTTCATCGTCAACGTGGACTCTTTCAATGCAGTGTACTCTATATATCCCCATATCCGCGTAATTGTATAAGGAGCGTCAGGCTTGTGGAATATATTATAGAACCCCTTCATTTTCAGATCATTCTTATCAGTGAGAACCGGAGTCCATTTCTCCACGGAATATGGATCCTTGACTGAGGGGAGATATTTCAATGATCCGAATGTAGTTGTTCTTTTGCCGTTGGCATCTTTATAAAGCATCTGCGAATATGGGGTCATTCCAAAATCCAGCGAGCCCTCCGGAAATGTTATTGCGCTCGGACCTCCGAAACGATAGATGATATCCGGTGCATATGAAAGATCAACTCCCGAAACTGTCGCCAGAAGAGACGGAGCCTGCCACCATCCCCAGTTGAAAGGATACGAAAGCGTCAGTGTCTCCTCTGATGTCCTCTTCATGGTTTCACCCTGCCCGGGTCCGTCAGGAGAGTCATAGATCCATTGAAAAGTCGTGAGGTCAGGAGAAAAGCCATTGGAAATGTTTTTCCATGTATGTTCCTTATATGCCGATCCGCGCCTGGCGACATGGCTGTAAAAACTCAGATTCGGAGTATACCCCATCGTGAACAGACCGGCAGGTTCTTCATATCTGACCTGCTGGAAATCTTCAAGACCGCGAGTCGCTTTGTTTCTGTCGGCAAGTCTGAAGGGGTGTCCGCTCTCTCTCCCTTCATTGTGATCCGAATGACAGACTTCCGCTTCAGTTCTGACAACGCCGGTGACATCTGCTGAAACAGACAGTGACAACACTCCTGACAACACAACCGGCATAGCTGCCAGCAATAGTAAATTTCTTTTCATAAGCTCTGGATTTAAATTAACAAAAATTGCGCAAACACATCTTATGCGATAAAATTATCAATTTAAAACTCCCAAAGCATTAACACATGTTAAAAAATAACGGCAATTGTCAACATTTTGTAATATCAAACCCCAAATATCCGGATTACCCTGTCATGACGACACGCCTTCACGAAGAATCTCACTTTTTATACGGCTGAGATGGACTTCGGAAATCCCCAAATATGATGCGAGATGACGTGCCGACACTTTAAGTATGATTTCCGGCCACCCTTCGATAAGCTGGCGCAATCTCTCTTTTGCATCGCCGGAAATAAGACGGTTTTTCAATTCAGCATGATAAAGCTGATTCTGGTTCGCCTCCATCACCCACAAGGCGAACTCATGATATTTTTCTGTCATCATCCTGAAAACGGCAGACGGGATTCTCACTACCTGAGACGGCACACATGCCTCGAATCTGTAATAAGAAGCATCTCCACCGTAGAAACAATGGAAGGAAATAAGCAACGTGCCGGGCAATGCAAACCCCGCAGTCCGCTCGGATGTGCTGTCCATGAAAGTGCCTCTTACAAGACCCGATTTTACAAAATACACATCAGGATCATACTCTCCCGCATCAATCATTGCCTCCTTGCGCTTGAGTGTGCGCAAACTGGCATATGAAAACAACTCTTCCCAAATTTCATCGGAAATACGGATCTTCGCTTCCTCTGAGACAAGTTCAATCAGTTTTGAAATATTTCTCATAGCTGTGTTGATTTCTTCATAATAGCGTCTGCCGAACAGGCTCAATAATAACCCGCAGGCTTTCAGAAACCATTTGAATTCAAACAGTTTCCGAGACATCTGTCCCAATGTCCCGAGATATGTCATGGAAATGCTTCGGACAACATTTCTTCACAGGCAACGTCATGACAGTATCATAAATAAACTTCTCGGCACCATCCTTGAAATAGGGATTTTTCCCGGATTCACGGCAGTATGCCCTCACCTCGTCTGACATTACCTTTCTGAGACCATCCGCTATTTCTCTTCTGTTCGTACCGGACTCAACCACGGTGTTTCCGCGTGCCCTCCCCTTCTGACGGTCTCCGATATTCAATGTAGGGATTCCGAACGAGGGAGCCTCTATAAGTCCGCTTGAAGAGTTTCCCACAACCGCTGCGGCATACGTAAGCGCCGAATAATAGCGTATCCTGCCCAGTGATGTGACCGCTACCGCCATATCTGCGTTCCTGTCGCACCACTCCCCGATCGCTTCCGCCACAGATCTACCTCCGGCATCGGAATTTGGCAATGTAAATATTATCCTTACCCCTTTATCAGCGGAGCCGACATTCATGACATCCTCAAGCGCCTCCAGAAGCGAACGCGTCTGCGCCACTTCTTCACCGGGCTGCATGGTGACAGGATGATAGGTGACTACTATAAATTTCTCCGCCAGCGAGACTCCGAGACTTGAAGCGAGTCCGGCACGCGTCAGAGGTGTGAAACGCCTGATCGCATCTACCGCAGGACTCCCGGAATTGAAAACGCGTTCCGGCTCCTCTCCCATCTGAATCACACGTTGTCTGTATTCTTCGGTGGAAGTAAAATGATATGTGGAAAGTTTTGTTATGGCATGTCGGATCGCATCATCGTAGGCTCCTTCAGTAATTTCACCGCCATGGAGATGAACCACCGGAATACCGAATACCGCCGCGGCAGATGCCGCGGCAAGCATCTCATACCTGTCGCCGAGAATTACCACAAAATCGGGAGACAGGCGATTAAACGCTTCTGCGAATCCTGACATCGCGACACCCATAGCCCTGACTGTTCCTGCCGCGGAATCATCTTCAAGAGGCAACGGTATTCGCTCGTCAACCACAAACCCGTCTGCAATGATTTCGTTGACAGTCATGCCGAAGCGAGGCGAAAGATGCATATTGGTGGCTATTATCTGCAAAGTCGCTTCATCCGACTCTTTCAGCCGTCTCATCACTCCGCTAAGGATGCCGTACTCAGCCCGGGTTCCGGTGACAACACATATCTTTCTCATATCTGTCTTCCTTGTCGATTCCACAATACAGGCAGTTTCTAAATCTCTATCAACTCATCGGCACGGAAATCCCGTATCGCACGTGTACCCTCTACAGCAT
>CAMWMW010000141.1 GCA_947175455.1 uncultured Porphyromonadaceae bacterium
ATCCTTATATCATCATCAATAATACCTCTGCATGAGTGTTGCAAAATTACGATGCGGAATCAACCGGAGAAATAGATGAATTATTCTAAAAAGAGTGACAAAATGTTCATTTGAACTATTAACACGTTTTAACCGTCCATATCGGTCCAAATACCCTCCATTCTTCAAAACCGCTGAAAACAAGCCCATTTATGGCAGTCATTCCGTTCATTTACACAGATTGAACATTTTCCCCCTCACGTCCGATTTTCTTTTGTCATAATTTTGCCGATGTCTGAACTGACAAACAATCACGGCAGGAACTCGGAATCCCGTACAACCATCGGAATCATATCAATTCTGCCAAAAGCAGAACAACGTTAACCATATTAATTAACCAACAATTCAACTTTTATGAAAATTTCTACTTTGCTTCTTGGAGGAGCTTTCCTTATGAGCGCCTCAGTAATCGCCCAGAACCCGAATCTCATGGAGAACGCTAACAAGGGCGCGACCGGCGACAAGGGCGCCATGGCGCAGAACGGATGGGAATGCTGGAAATTCCCCTTTACTTACGATGAGATCAATGAAGAAATAACGGTGAGTGATCCGGAACAGATGACATGGGATGCAAGCGGTCCGGGCGGAAACAATGTGCGCTGGGAGAACAAGGGCGCATCTGTCAAATATGAAGGCAACACATATAACGGCAATGTCGCTTTCATCCGCTGGGACAACGGTTCAATCCACTCCTGCTGGTATGTATATCCCGTGGAGATAACCACTCCGGGAATCTACGAGTTTTCAATGCTCGCCGGAGAATGGAGCAACTGCAGCTCGGATTCCGACAAATCATATCTCAAGACAAACGGCAACGAGGCTGCCGTAATGGTGGCTTTCTCCGACAAGAGAGGTCCGGAAGGAATCAAATGGAATCTTAATGTAAGCGATGAGGATCTCGCTGTGTCTCAGATCGGTCTGCCGGGAGAAGGCGAGGGCAAGCTTTTCATTCTTCCCAAAACGGCAAACGACCTTGCCGAGCTCCAGAAATGCACTGCCGAAGTGGATGCAAGAAACGCCGGGACATATTATGTACAGCTCCTTGGCTCTCATGCTCTTGACGTGATGGCTGATTTCCAGCTCAGACTTCTTCAGGCATTCCCCGAAGGAAGCGGCGTTGAAGAGATTTCTTCAGCTTCTGTAGAATCAGTGACATATTTCGGCATCGATGGCACTGTTCTTTCCAATCCTGCAAAAGGTTCGCTCGTAATAGAGAAGAAAACAATGAGCGACGGCTCTGTGAAAACTTGCAAGAAGATCATCCGCTAACTTTCAATAATACAAAATACAGTGTTACATAACAAGTAAACTAAGTTGTTAACCGAAGGCCGGTGGCGTCATGAATGTGTTTGCGCCGCCGGCCTTTATTCTTTAAGAAACTTTATATCATGAGACAATTCAGAAACATCCTGACAGGAATCGCCTTGCTTGTGCCGCTGTCGGCGGCATGGGGCGAATCCGTCACCGCCGACATGACGGCGGATGTCGTGACCGGACGCCAGCTTGATGTTACGGGAAAAGCAGACGTGCACATCACTTCTTCCACTCCTCTTGTAAACTCCACGGTAAACCTCAACGGCGAGTATGCGTGGCTGTTTCTTGACGCGGTGAAACCGACCAGAACCGTTGCCGACTACCTCCGGTTCATCACAATCGACGGACAACCGGCAGACATATCCACCAACGTGAGAATCGCGGAATATGGAGCAGGGTCGGTGCTGATTCCCAACGGAATCGACATCTGCAACCGTGCCCTTACAGTGTACACAGAGGAGAATTTCGGAGGCGATTCACGCACTGTCGCCATACAGGAACCTGTGACAGACCTCGGTAAATTCGACAACAACATCCGCTCTATCAGACTGCGCAAGGGATTTATCGCCACCATAGCCAACAACCCTGACGGAACAGGCTACAGCCGCTGTTTCATAGCTTCCGACAATGATCTTGAAATTCCGGTGCTCCCCGAAGGTTTCGTCACCAAGGACAACTCCGGCAGGAGCTTCATATCATACATAAGGGTGATGAAATGGCAGTGGGTCTCTAAAAAAGGATGGTCAGGCTCAGACCAGAGCCAGATGGAGCGTCTTAACGTAACCCATTATTACGGATGGGACGCAGGCGGTCCCACCGACAAGATTGACCGCGAGTATGTGCCTCACCGCCATCATATCGGCTGGCCGGGATTCGACCAGATCAAAAGCCGCGACAATGTGAGCCACGTGCTCGGTCACAACGAGCCTGACAATACGGGCGATGTGAAGGAACATCCGGCAAGTCCGCTTGAGATAATACGCGAATGGCCGGAATTCATGCGCACAGGTCTGCGCGCCGGCTCTCCGGCTCCCACAAGCATCTGGGGCAGCTGGCTCCCTAATTTCTTCGCTTTGGCGGATTCCCTGAATTACCGAGTGGATTTCGTCGTATATCACCAGTATGAGCATACCGCCGATTTCAAGAGCCGTGTCAACAAGGCGGTGGAGGTGTCACGAGGACGTCCGGTGTGGATTACCGAATGGAACAACGGCGCGAACTGGACGACCGGCAATGAAAACGACTGGCCCGACAAGACGGGACTGCAGTGCGATGCCGACGGAAACCCGGTGGAGAACGCGGCTTCAGTCACTCTTCCCGCAACGCTTGCAAACCAGAATGTGCAGCTCGAATATATGAAAAAGGCTCTTGCCAATATCGACGCATGCGACAAACTCGAACGCACAAATTTCTACACATGGGTGCAGGACGCGCGTTCCGTGGAGCTGAACGGCAAGAAAACCCTCGCCGGTCAGTATTTCGCGGATTATCCTTCGAAAGTCGGTTTCAGCAAGGCTTCCGAATATGAGCATGTATGGAAAATCGCCCCTCCCCTTCCCTCTCTCGGTTTCTCGGATGACTTCAAGACGGCAAGACTCAGCTGGTATGACCATAACGGCGAGACGGGTAAAAGCTATACGGTGTATCGCTGCGATGACGACAACGACACCTGGAATCCGGTGAAGACTCTCGTTCTCGGCACTGACTATCAGGCGGGCAAGACAGTTGTTTTCGAAGATCCCGTGAAATGCGAGAAAAGATACCGTTACCGTGTACGTGCCACTGCCTACAACGATGAGGAATCGTTATATTCACGCATACAGACAGTATGGCGCGACAACAACGTCGAGGCGGTCGACATCCGCTGCTCCGCATCGGAGCCGACAACCGTACGCGTTGAATGGACGGAAGCCGACGGCGCCCGCGCATACCGCCTTGAGCGCAGACTCGTGTCTTCTCCCGACAACGCGGAGGGCGAGAAGGAGTTTTCAGTAATAAAATCTTCCACAACCGACAAATCCTATTCCGACACCAACGTAAAGGAGCTTTCTACCTACGCCTATCGCGTAACAGTTCTCAGCAACGCGGACACATCGCCTGTATCGGATGTGGCGGAGGTCAGGACTCCATCGCTTTCTTCGGCACCGGAGGGCGTGTTCAATCTGTTTGCCGCGTCAGGCGACAAGAAAGTGACTCTCGTCTGGGACAAGACATACCGCACGACATGGGACATCGAACGGGCTGAAAGCGAGACCGGTCCGTGGCAGACCGTGGCAACCGGTGTGAGCGCGACTTCATGGTCAGACAAGAATGTCGAAAACGGCACTACATATTATTATCGCCTGACTCCCGACAGATTCGGCAAGAAAGGTGATTTTTCCGAAACAAAGACCGCTTCCCCGCAGGAGGGCAATTTCTCATATGTTCCGTTTGTAGAAGGGAAATTCTTTGACGCATATGATTATTTCAACGGCGGAAAATCGACTCTTTCTTCCGGAACATACTGGGCTGAAGACCGCCACGGCAACGCCAAAAGCGCCGTGGGTCTGAAATCGGAAAAGAACGCCTATATATCGTTACCCACGGGCATTCTGAAGACTCTTTCGGATTTCACAATCTCCCTGTGGCTGAAACGCACAGGCGACAATGTGGGCAGAATCATAGATTTCGGCTCCGGACACAACACCCAGATGCTTTTTGATTACGGCTACAACAACAAGAGCGGTTTCCGGTACAAACTGCGTGTCGGTTCGAAAAACAGCAATATGGACGCATCCTTCAACCTTGAGAAAAACCGCTGGTATAACATCACCCTCAGCCAGGAGGCGGGCACTTTGTCTCTTTATGTTGACGGAGAACTTGTGGAGACTTTCCGCAACCAGCCGGATCCTTCGGAAATGGGCAACACAAACCAGAACTGGCTCGGACGCTCGCAATGGTATGACAACGGAGACCCTTATCCTGATTATTGCTATGATGATTTCTATATCTTCAACCGCGCAATGACCGGTGAAGAGGTCCGCAGACTGATGGATGCCGAAGGTGTTTCGGAAGTCGAGGAGATTTTCGAGGCGGAAGTCGTGAATACGGAGTATTACGGCATCGACGGCATACGTATCGCCTCCCCGGCAAAAGGGACTCTGGTGATTGAACGCAAGACCATGAGCGACGGCACCGTCAAAACCTCAAAACGCATTATCCGCTGATCTGCCTGATCTGGTATAAAAAAGACAACCGCTCCGGGTTTCAGAACCCGTGCGGTTGTCTTTTTTTATTTCTGTTACAGTATGTTCTCTATTTATCAATGAAACTGTCGTGACAGGTCATGGCTTCATTTTTTCCTGTCAATATCGCCGAGCAGCGATTTTACAGCCGCCTCAAGCTGTGCGTCTATACCTTTGACGACATCGGCGGGAAGGTTTGCCACCTTGATATCGGGTTCGAGCTGGGTATTTTCAAGCACATTCCCTTCGGCTGTGCGGAAAGCGACCACCGGCACGCCGAAGAGCAGGTCCGGATTCTGAAGGTTGATCCAGTTCACGCTCGACATGGTTCCCGGAACGGGCATACCTACGAGTTTACCGAGATTCTTGTGCTTGTAAACCCATGGCGTTCCGTGGGCGTTGCTGTAGTTCGCCTCTCCGATTATCATTACCGAGGGTTTGTTCCAGCGCCGTGAGGGCATCTCGCCTGTGGGACGTCCGTTAACTTCCTGCGTCAGATATTTCTCGCCGCTGAAAAGCACCTCTATATCTTCATGGAGACGGCCTCCGCCATTCCAGCGGGTGTCGATCACCACACCCTCCTTGTTGAAATACTTGCCGAGAAGCTTTGAGTATATCTCACGGAAGCTGTCATCGCCCATGGAACGGATGTGCAGATATCCGAGTCTGCCGCCGGAAAGGGAATCAACAGCCGCCTCGCGGCTCTTTACCCAGCGGCGGTAAAGGAGTTCGTTCATCGCGGATGCCGTTATCGGCAACACCACTTCCTCCCAGCGTTCACCGGTGGATGGACGGAAAAGCGACACGAGAGTTTTCTTCCTCGCGGTGTTGTTGAGCAGGGTCTCCCAGTCGCCGGCATCGGCGGTTTTCTCGCCATTGACAGCCTCTACCACATCGCCGGGGCGAACCTTTGTAGTGGCGCGGTCGAAAGGACCTCCTTCAACAATCTCATCTATCTTTCCGGTGTCTCCTTTGCCTGACATGTCGAACAGAAGCCCAAGCGAAGCGGTCTGGTCTTTTGCGGCATCGGGATAATAACGGGCTCCGGAATGCGACACGTTGAGTTCGCCGAGAAGCTCGCTGAGCATGTCTGCGAAATC
>CAMWMW010000142.1 GCA_947175455.1 uncultured Porphyromonadaceae bacterium
CACCTCATAAAATCCTCTCAATGAACCTCACAATTAAATTTAAACAGTTTCTTATAATAAGCACAGCATTTACTTATTATAAACTAATTTTCAATATTTATTTATTCAGAAACAGTTGAAACTGACAGTTCCTGAAGCACTGCGGCAGCCTTGTAAACTGTTTCTTATCGCTTGAATCCTGATTCTTCAGGTTTCGATGCAAGGCTGATGCAATGATATTTTTTTAACAAAAGGGGAAGAGGATTGGTTTTGTGACGTGTCGCGGCGGAGAAAAAATTACGAATTTCTGCAAAAATGTTATTAAACATTAAAACGTTTCAAAACCTTTTTTAAGATTTATAGTTTAATAATATGAACAAGTCACACAGGAATTGCAAATATTTCTTAAAATGACTTTTTGTAAAACCTTATATAAATGCTATGCTGACACTACAACTCTTATTTGTTTTGGCCGCGATCATCGTCGGAGCGCGTCTCGGAGGCATCGGCCTCGGCGTCATGGGCGGTGTCGGAATGGCGATACTGGTGTTCGTCTTCGGCCTTCAGCCTACTTCTCCCCCGATTGATGTCATGCTGATGATTGCGGCGGTGATTTCCGCAGCCGCAGCCATGCAGGCGGCAGGCGGTCTGGATTATCTGGTAAAGCTGGCAGAGAAACTACTGAGAAAGAATCCCTCGCAAGTCACTATTATCAGTCCGTTGGTGACTTATCTGTTTTCATTTGTCGCCGGTACAGGTCATGTGGCATATTCAGTTTTGCCGGTGATCGCGGAGGTTGCCCGGGAAACCAAGATACGTCCCGAGCGTCCGTTGGGTATTGCCGTCATCGCCTCGCAGCAGGCGATAACCGCGAGTCCGATTTCAGCTGCCACAGTGGCGTTGCTCGGTTTGCTCACCGGCTTCGACATCACTCTTTTCGATATTCTCAAGGTGTCTATTCCCGCTACGCTCATAGGCGTGATAATAGGAGCATTCCTTTCAAAGAGAGTAGGTAAGGAGCTATTGGAAGATCCGGAGTATCTTCGCCGCGTAGAGCAGGGCATGATTAAGGAAAACAGTCTTAAATTCAACGAAATAAAGAATCTTGGCAGAGCGAAGCTCTCTGTGGCTCTGTTTCTGCTCTCAACGGTGCTTATCGTGCTTTTCGGCTCGATACCGGCAATGCGTCCCTCATTCGACGGAACTCCGGTAGACATGCCGGCGATTATCGAGATTCTGATGCTAAGCACCTGTGCCATAATTCTTCTCACCGGCAAGATCAACGGAATCGCCCCGACCCAGGGAAGCGTCTTCATTGCCGGTATGCAGGCAGTGATAGCGATTTTCGGTATCGCATGGATGGGCGACACGTTCATCAACGGCAATATCACCGTGATTACAGAGGGTGTCAAGGGATTTGTGACACAATGGCCATGGCTCTTCGGAATAGCGCTTTTCGTCATGTCAATTCTTCTTTACAGTCAGGCGGCTACCGTCAGGGCAATAATGCCTTTAGGCATAGCGCTTGGAATGAATCCGTGGATGCTTATAGCCTTGTTCCCGGCTGTGAACGGTTATTTCTTTATTCCCAATTATCCGACAGTGGTGGCGGCTATAAACTTTGACCGCACCGGCACCACCCGCATCGGCAAATATGTGCTCAACCATTCTTTCATGATGCCCGGACTTGTCGCCACGATAGCGGCGATTCTTACCGGTCTGCTTCTGATACAGATATATTGAGAACCTTGCATTATCTGAACCATAAAAACCAATAATCAACTAAAATAATCAAGTTATGAAAAATCTGAAAAAATTGAGCCTGCTGGCAGTAGTGTTGCTGACCTCTGTCGCCACAGCGTTCGCCCAGCAAAAACCGAATGTGTATATTCTTGCTACCGGCGGAACTATCGCAGGAACCGGCAAATCCGCCACGGCATCCGGTTATACGGCGGGTCAGGTGGCAATCCAGTCGCTTATCGACGCTGTGCCCCAGATGCAGGATGTGGCAAATGTCACCGGTGAGCAGGTTGTCAACATCGGCTCGCAGGATATGAACGACCAGGTGTGGCTTACTCTTGCCAAACGAATCAACGAGCTTCTCGCCCAGAGCAATGTGGACGGCATCGTGATCACTCACGGAACCGATACCATGGAAGAGACCGCTTACTTCCTCAATCTTACAGTGAAGAGCGACAAGCCTGTAGTGCTCACCGGAGCCATGCGTCCCTCGACGGCGATGAGTGCCGACGGACCTCTCAACCTGTATAACTCCGTTGTCACTGCCGCAGACCCGTCGTCAAAAGGGCGAGGCGTGATGATTGTGATGAACGGTCTAATCCTCGGCGCGCATTCCACACAGAAAATGAATACCACCGATGTGCAGACATTCCAGGCTCCCGATGCCGGTCCGCTCGGATATGTCTATAACAGCAAGCCTTACTACAACATGCAGACACTGAAAAAGCACACAACGGAATCTGTGTTCGATGTCACCAATCTTACGAGCCTTCCAAAAGTCGGAATCGTTTACGCCTATTCGAATGTGGAGGCGGATGTCATGAATCCTTTCCTTACCAACGGGTATCAGGGTGTGATCCACGCAGGTCTCGGAAACGGCAACTATCACAAGAACATATTCCCGAAACTTCTCGAAGCCCGCAAGCTCGGCATAATCGTTGTCCGTTCGAGCCGCGTGCCTACCGGTCCGACAACTCTTTATGACGAGGTGGACGATGCCAAATATCAGTTTGTGGCATCATGGGAACTTAATCCTCAGAAAGCCCGCGTGCTGCTTATGCTTGCCCTCACACGCACAAAAGACTGGCAGCAGATCCAGAAATATTTCGAAGAATACTAAAATATTCAGAAGCTGTTTAAACTCAGTTTAAACAGCTTCTGATACCAGTCAACTGGAAAAACAATATTTACCATAAATCTAAAACAAGATGAAACACATATCCATATTGTTTGCCGGCGCGGCAATGTGCGCGCTGCCCGGAATGGCTCAGCAAGAGAGAACAAACAATTACAGAACCACAACCGAAGAGGGAATAATAGAGAGTATCGCCAACATTGAAAAGAAAACGGATAAATTCAATCTGTTTCTTGACATGCACGGCTCGTTCAATCTTGACTGGAACGGCTCGCATTTCGATGAGGCAAAGTTCAAGATGAATCAGCTGCGTGTCGAGGCAAAGGGAAACATCAACGATTGGCTGAGCTATCGTTATCGCCAGCGTCTCAACAAAGGCGACAGCCAGAACGGCTACCGTGACAATGTGCTCAACAGCATAGATATAGCCGGAATCGGAATCAATCTTGACAAATGGTCATTCTTCCTTGGAAAGCAATGTGCCTCTTACGGAGGTATTGAGTTTGACATGAACCCGATCGAGATCTATCAGTATTCCGACATGGTAGACTATATGAGCAACTTCATGAGCGGTGTCAATGTGGCGTATAATTTCACTCCAAAGCAGCAGCTGCAGTTCCAGGTGCTCCACGCTTACCACGACAGTTCCCGCGAGATGTATGGCAATTACACCAAGGCAAAGATACCGTTGCTTTATACCGTCAACTGGAACGGTAACTTCAACGATGTCTACAAGACACGTTGGTCAGCATCGTTCATGAACGAGACAAAGGGTGAGCATATGTGGTATTTCGCATTGGGTAATGACTTCAATATCTCCGACAAGGTCCAGGCATATTTCGACTGGCTGTATACCCGCGAGGGTGTTGACCGCAAGGGCATCATCACAAGTATCGTCCAGCCCGACGGCTGGGAGTCCACCACCGGCTACAAGACCGCCAAGACCGATATCATGTCTTTTATTCTCCATCTCAACTACCGTTTCCATCCGGCATGGAACATATTCGCGAAAGCCATGGCTGAAAACGAGGGAGTCTACAAGACTCATGAGCAGGAGGGAGCCCCGGGTCACACCATCGAGGCAGGACGTTACCGCACGGCATGGGGTTATGTAGGCGGCATCGAGTATTATCCGCTCAAAGACCGCAACCTGCATTTCTTCGCCGCCTATGTCGGACGCACCTACAAATATTCCAACCGTGCGAAAGTATATGGCGTCGATGATTACTCCACAAACCAGTTCTCAGTGGGATTCATCTGGCATATGCCTGTATTCTGACAAGCAATTTTCAAAACTGCCGAATAATTCTGTAAAAGCGAAGGAGACGGTGCGCCGACAAGCGCATCGTCTCCCTTGCTTTGTTTTCAGAACACTCTGATCGGTTTTCAGCAGAATCCATCATGAACCAGACCTTATCTGTATATTCTGGCGCCGATTCCGAGCATAAGGTTCTGTGGGTCTTTGAAATTGCCGAGGCGGTAGCCCGCGTTCAGGAAAATGTTGTCGGTAACGAATGCCTTGACTGTCAGCATCTGGTAGAACCGCATCTCTCCGTGCGGACTCAGCAGGTCGTAACACAGACCGGCGCTTATTGCGAATATGGGCATTGTGAGTTCCGCTACGGCGGCAGTTCCGATTCTCATCTGTTTCCCGAATGGAGGACGGGAGAATGTGGCTTCGTCGTAGTATCCCCCCTGCCAGTAAGGTCCGAGTCCTGCGCTTCTGTCATATTGCATGTCGATTGCGAGTCCGGCAGTCAGCCAGCGGCTGATTTTCCGCATCGGAGACAGTTGCAGACCGCCGACACCGTATGTTCCCGGCAGCAGAGTCTCTATATCCTCTATTATGACATGCCGTTTGCGCCAGGCTCCGTATGCGAGGATGTCGAGAAGCCAGCGAGGTCTGTCGGCATCCTGTTTCATATAATCGGGAGCATCTGCATACCGCATCCTGTTGAATACATACGAGGCTCCGAATGACAGACCGATGGTGTTGATTCCGGAATTAGGAAATGAGGTGTTTCCGTTGGAGAAATGTGTGGCTTCAAATCCTAAAGACAGTTGCCAGCGGGGGGCGGGCGCATAGGTCAGTTTCACGCCTATTCCCATGTGGGCGGTTGCTCTTGTCGAGATTGCCGAGTTAAGGAAACCGGCGTCCCTGTCTCCGCTTCTGTCGCGCCAACCGAAAGCAGTACCGAATCTCCATTCGTAACCAAGCCAGAGCCTGCTGCCGAAATGTTTGAAAGGCGCGCCTTGATATACATATGCCGAAACAGGGGTTCCGAGCAGACGCGAGGAGAAAAATGTTCTTGTATCCACCCCTATCCCTTGATATAAGCCGTTATAAAGCATACCCTTCTCGGACTTCGGGTTGAAACAGAAATCAGTGCGGAGAGATGCGGACATGGCGGCATGCACCGGATGTGCATATATGTTGTCACCGGTCAGGAAAGAGTTTGTGGGCGCGACATAAGCAGGCGACAGTTCCACGCCGACACGCCATTGCATCGGGCAGGAGAATGCTCCCGGTATGGTGTCTGTGCCGGGAATGCGGGCGTTTGCCGACAGAGCCGTTGCCGACAGTATCAGGGCGAATAACAGTTTTTTCATTTTTGATAAGATTATCATGTCTTCTTGTTGATTTTATAAGATACCCTTCTATGAAACCAAAATTGTTTACACTTTTATCATTCTGTCCATTTTCGGGACGAGTGTTATATTGAGAATTAAGAAATTCTTGCGGACTGTCCCAAGAGCCAGCTCCCAAATCATCAAATGGTCGACCTCCTGTGAATATTCCAGAGACATAAACGTT
>CAMWMW010000143.1 GCA_947175455.1 uncultured Porphyromonadaceae bacterium
TCTTCTGTAGCTTGCGGCAAAGGTCAGCAGAAGCAGCAGAAGAATGAATATATGGGATAATGAATTTACCATTTTTATTTACTTAATTTATTAACTTGGAGGATTCGGAAATATTGCATGGCTTTAATGTTTATAAAGCGCAAGTCTGGGTCGATATGCCTGATTTCTTCTGCCCGGCATTCTGTTATACGATGTTCTTGCCACCTTCTCCTCGACGAACAGATTTTCAAACTCCTCGATTCTTCTTCTTTTGATCTGATTGTGAACCTTTCCACGATACCTGCAATGCGCTATGTAATTCTCTCTGATATTCCTGTCGCCTTCCTTGAGTTTCTTGACTACAGAAGAACGCAACGTCGCACCTGAACCTATGTTATATGCAAGAACGCCCAGCAACAACGAATCGGCGCCGAATTCGCGGAATACGGCACAATTCTTCAACAAATCTTTTCTCAGTAATGCCTCAGCCTCTTTTTGCGACAGTGTTCTTTTACGGCTGAATTTCTCTCCCGGGAGCACCTTGTGTCCGTAACCCACGAAAGGCCAATGTTTAGGACTGTGCATCCCTTCATACTTTTTAATGATTTCCACCGCCTGTTCAAAGGGAGAGACCTGGGGTCGGGGAATTGTCGGCGCCGCTTTTGCCTTGACAGCAGTGACAGCCATATCGCTGACCACACGCGGTGGTGTCAACAGACCGCACAACATCATGCCGGCGACTGCCAACATCATTAATACTGATAACTTTTTCATCAACGGTTAAAACCGACAGAAGCGGAAGATGGTTCACCGCATCACTCCGCTTCTGACATTTAATAACATGTTTAACAACAAATTAACATTTGCCGCCATACGCAATGACAATTTTTGACGGCTTCCCGGGCGCGATTGCGCAACGCTCTGCTACAAAGCCCGGACCACAAGCCAATACACCACGGCTGCAAGCACAGCGCCGGCAATCGGACCGACAATCGGCACCCAGGCATAACCCCACTGGCTGTCGCCCTTTCCTTTTATACGCAAGATTCCATGTGCCAGTCTCGGACCGAAATCACGGGCGGGGTTGATGGCATAACCTGTTGTTCCGCCTAATGAAAGACCTATCGCCACGACAAGCAACGCAACCGGAATAGCGCCGATACTGCCAAGTCCCACTTCGGAAGCATTCGACTTGTCACCGATGAAAAGAATCACAAGGATAAGCACAAACGTTCCCACGACCTCGCATATCACGTTGCGCCAATGGTTTTTTATCGCGGGTATGGTGGCGAAAACCCCCAGCTTCGTCTCCTGGTCTTCCGTGGCATCGAAATGATCCTTATAAAAGACGTATACGAGCGTGGCGCCGCAATATGCGCCGAGAATCTGAGCGAGCACGTAAGGCACCACCATCGCCCATGGGAATTTTCCTGCCGAGGCGAGACCTATCGTCACCGCAGGGTTGAGATGCGCGCCGGTGAAAGGACCGGCGACAAGCACCCCGCACATCACCGCCAGACCCCACGCAAGAGTGACGACTATCCAGCCACCCCCTTCACCTTTGGATTTTTTAAGCGATACACACGCCACGACTCCGCATCCGAGCAGAATCATGATCATAGTTCCGAGGAACTCGAACACACACTGTATGGTCAAAGAATATTCGTTCATAGCAACAATCGTTTTAAGAAGCTGTTTAAAAATAAAAGTTAAATTTGGGGCGGCTATCTTCGAGTTAAAATTCATTTAAGGCAAAGGAGCATAGCGGGCTATGTGACTGAGCCGAGAATGAATTTTAACCGGAGAGAGCCGGACAAAGGTAATTTTTATTTATCGACAGGCTTCATATGTTAAAAATTTAATCAGTGCTGTTTTTCAAGTTACTTTAAGTCTCGCAAGCTTGGGCATCTTTCTCCTTTCGGCTCAGTCACATAGCCCGCTATGCTCCTTCTCCTCAAGAAGAAATCTGCACCAAGCCTGCGACCCCAAATTAACTTTTATTTTTAAACAGCTTCTAAGCAATTATGAATTTGGAGTCGGGTGAGTATCGGTCAGATCACGCTTCACAGCCTCATGCCATCCGTTGATCTTATCGTTGACCTCATCTTTCCCCGCTTTTGGTTTAAACTCGGCATCCAGCTGCCATTGCTGCTGGATAGACTCAATGCTCGGCCAGTATCCCACGGCAAGACCCGCGAGATAAGCGGCGCCGAGAGCCGTTGTCTCGGTTATGCGCGGACGAAGCACATCAGTAGCGAGAATATCGCTCTGGAACTGCATCAGCAGATTGTTGCGCGAGGCGCCGCCGTCTACCTTCAGATTGCGTATCGGCAGGTTTGAATCCTTTTCCATCGCCTTCACGATATCATATGTCTGGAAAGCGATGCCTTCAAGCGCGGCGCGGGCTATGTGAGCGGTGGTTGTGCCACGCGAGATTCCGGTAATCATGCCTCTTGCCTCCGGATCCCAATAGGGAGCGCCGAGACCTGTCAGAGCCGGAACGAAATACACTCCGTCGGTATCGGGCACCGATGCCGCCAGCTTCTCGACATCCGAGGAGCAGGCTATGCACTTCATGTTGTCGCGCAGCCACTGAACCACAGAACCTCCCACAAAAATAGAGCCTTCGAGAGCATAGTTGACTGTATCCCCTATTTTCCAGGCGATGGTGGTCAGAAGACGGTTCTTTGACAGGATAGGCTTGGTTCCGCTGTTCATAAGGAGGAAGCAACCTGTTCCGTATGTATTCTTTACCGAACCCGGTTCCACACACATCTGGCCGAACAGAGCCGCCTGCTGGTCACCTGCGATTCCGGCAATCGGCACATTATGGGCGAACAAGGTGGTGGTCGTATGACCGTAAACCTCGCTCGACGACTTCACTTCAGGCATCATTGAGCGCGGAATGCCGAAATAGTCAAGAAGTTCCTGATCCCATTCGAGAGTGTTTATATTGAAAAGCATTGTCCGCGACGCGTTGGATACATCCGTCACATGCACCTCTCCGCGTGTGAGTCTCCACACAAGCCAGGAATCGACAGTTCCGAAAAGCAGTTTGCCCTCTTCGGCACGTTTGCGGGCACCGGGGACATTGTCAAGAATCCACTTTATTTTCGTCGCACTGAAATAAGCGTCTATTATAAGACCCGTCTTTTCACGTATCTTCTCCTCCATGCCATCCTCTATCACCTTGTTGCAGTAATCGGATGTGCGCCTGTCCTGCCATACGATGGCATTATACACAGGCTCCTCGGTATCCTTGTCCCAGACGATGGTTGTCTCACGCTGGTTGGTAATACCGATAGCCTCGATATTCGTGCCGTTGATGTCGATGGAAGAGATTGCCTCGGCGATGACCGAAGCCTGCGACGCCCAGATCTGGTGGGGGTCATGCTCCACCCAGCCGGAATGTGGAAAAATCTGAGGGAATTCCTTCTGAGCCACAGCACGTATCGAGCCGCTGCGGTCAAACACGATTGCGCGGGAACTGCTGGTTCCCTGATCAAGGGAGAGGATGTACTTTTGAGAGTCCATAGTATCTTGTATTAAATGTGAGTTTTCAAGTTGTTCTGTATGAAACTGTTCAAAGTCAATTCGAAAACCAATTCAAACTGTTCTCAAGACGGATGATTAAGGTCATTTATGCCATTAGGGACAAAAGTCTGTAAAAACACTCAGATCTTAAGGTATCTTATCTTATAAATTTCATATCAGCCCGGCTGTTATCTACTGTCAGTATCACTTCGGCACCTTCTATAACCGGCATATTATGCGGGAAATGACCTACAGGCAGACCATATGCCACTGGAAATCCGGATAGTCCGTTGTCCTTCAGAAAGCGTTCTATCATACGTTCCGTAGAGAGATGGTTCCTGTCGGAAGAAGTTTCCGTAAACCGCCCTACCGCAAGTCCCTTCACTCTTGAAAACACGCCTTGCAGATAGAGTCTATATAAAATACGCTCAACCTTATAAATAGGTTCAGCAATATCTTCAATAAATAACACACAATCCTCATTTTTTGTATCATCGAGGATGTCGAAAGGTGTTGCCGCGAGTCCGTCGAGCACGGCAAGATTGCCTCCTGTCAGTTTTCCGGATGCAATTCCGGGGCGGTTGGACGGCATGGTTTCGGATTCCTCTTGACCGAATGTGTAACCGGACAGAGTCCCGTTTTTCAGAATATCCATCACCGCACGACCGCCTTCGTGCATGTCGTTGAAATCACGCGCCATAGGTCCGTGGATCGAGACGACACCATTTTTGAGAGAGAATGCGTGCAAGGCTGAGATATCCGAGAATCCGACAAGCCATTTCGGATTTTCCCTGAAAAGAGACTCCGGTATATGAGGCAGAAGATGAACGGCTCCATATCCTCCACGCGAACATAAAACGGCTTTCACGTCAGGCATCTGCCATGCTGTCAGCAGATCCGACAGCCGGTCTTGCATCGAAGCGGCATAACTGCCGCATGCCGGACCCTTGGCATGAGGCATTACTACCGGCTCGAAGCCATTCTGCCTGACATAGTCGGCGGCATTGTCGATAAAAACCGGATTCACCACGGATGCGGGAGAAATTATGGCGACCCAGTCACCCTCCTTTAACGTTTCAGGATAAATCATACAGACTGCATTGAGGTTATTATTCGTATCCCTGCACTTTTATCCCCGCTTCCCTTATCATGGAGGCTATGCTGTCAAGCTCCTCCTTGCCGACCTTCACAAGGTTCTCTTCCGGTGTGGTCCTGTCTATACTGTAGATCATCACCTCCCTGGGTCTTATGCGCCTGTAAGCGTCTATAAGAGCCTTTATTTCCTCCGGTGTGGTATTGTCAATCTTTCTGCCGGCGTGCTCTCCTCTGAGCAGCATGGTCTGTATTATGCCGGTTCCCCCGAACTGACGCAGCGATTCCACAACCCGTTCTACGGTAAAATCCTTTGAGACCGGACGGTCTATCAGCCTCATCGTATCTTCCACAGCCGAATCAAGCTTAAGTATATTGTTGTCGACACGTTTCAGGGCATCG
This sequence comes from uncultured Porphyromonadaceae bacterium, assembly GCA_947175455.1. GTDB lineage: Bacteria > Bacteroidota > Bacteroidia > Bacteroidales > Muribaculaceae > Lepagella. The sequence goes on from CAMWMW010000143.1 coordinate 5,008, forward strand.
GCAACAGCTGAATCAAAGATGCGGGTAGCGTTTGTAAGCACCGACACCTTCGCCTGCGGATAATACTTGTCGCGGAGCCGCAAGGTATCTTCTATGATTTCCGGAAATTCCGGATGCAGCGTAGGTTCCCCGTTTCCGGAGAATGTTATCACATCAAGCGGATCGCCGGCAAGCCTCATGGCGTTCAGCCTGTTTTCGAGCGACTGCGCCACAGCCCCGCGCGGCGGCAGCCCCGTGGAGCCTGAGCCCTGCGCATTATAACCCGCCTCGCAATAAAGGCAATCGAACGAACACACTTTTCCGTCGTCGGGCATAAGGTTGATACCTAACGACACACCCAGTCTGCGGCTGTGTATAGGTCCGAATACCGTGGAATGAAACAATACGGTCTGTTCTTTTCCCATATAATTATGATATCAGTTTTTTCCGGTGAGAAGACTCTTGAGATCATGCAGAGTGGTCAGAGCCTGCAGCGGTGTGAGGTTATCTATGTTTATTCCCAGAAGACGGTCGCGTATCTGACTGAGCAGCGGGTCGTCAAGCTGGAAGAAAGAGAGCTGGTAACCGTCGCGGGCTTTTCCGATATCCTTCATGTCTCCCTTCCCCTTGATTTTTCCATCCGACATGTCATTGT
>CAMWMW010000144.1 GCA_947175455.1 uncultured Porphyromonadaceae bacterium
TCATAACGCCGGCAATGTGTCGGCGTATCGCGGGAATGGGAGTAGGATTCTTTGTCATTCTTTTTGCGGTTCTGAGCTTCTTCCAGCATGCGGTTGCCGCCGGTCCGGATGCGGAGTCCATTATAACTCTTGTGAAATCAGGACTTGGAGGTTTTCATGAGCTTACGGCATATGAGCTGTCTCTTTTCTTCACGTTCTTTGTATTCCTGCAGTTCTGGAATATGTTCAACGCCCGTGCGTTCGGCACCGGTCGTTCGGCATTGCATCTGAAAGGGTGCACCGGCTTCCTGATAATCGCGCTTGTGATTCTTGTCGGTCAGTTTGTGATTGTCACCTGTGGCTACGGATTTTTCAATGTCGTTCCCCTCAGATGGAGCGATTGGCTGATAATCATCTCCGGAACATCTTTTGTTCTGTGGGCTGGAGAACTCTTCCGCGCCATGCATCGTCTGCGTTGACCGAGACGGTTTCAGGTCGGGTATGCCAGATTGTGCCGATATAATGAAGACCTTGCGCCCATAGGGAACAAGGTCTTAATTATATAGGTACAATCTGTTACTTCGAGAGCTGGGTGGAGATTCTGTTCCATACCTCAGTCGGTGTGAGAGTGGACATCGGTTTGGTTTCGAAAGATACTTTTACCGGAACGTTGCCGCGATATACTATCAGGGTGTCGACATTCTCCTTGCCAGGAATGAGAGTTATCTCACGATTGTCTTTGTCGGAGGCGATGTAGACGCTGTCTTTCTGCTCAAAGATTCCTGAAAGAAGAGCTTTCGCCTTGAAATGGGTGCGGTTGCCGTTCTCATAGATGTATATCCCGGCATTGTCGGGGTCGAGAGCCATCAGGATTCTTCCGTCGAAGCGAGTGCGCACCGCACCGGCGGCGGTATCCTGAAAAGAGACGGCGCGATACTCGCCGCTTGTCACCGGGAGTGTTGTTTCCAAAACTGTCGCATCCTGCGATGTGGAATCGTCAGTGCCCGTCTTTCCGTTGCCGGAGCAAGCCGTAATCATAATTGCCGCGGCTAAGGCACTCATCATAAACAATTTCTTCATATGGTTCTAAAATTTATCACTTACGTCTGCCAAGTTACACAAAATTTGTGAAATTAAAAAATTCTTTGCCATGCTTCATTCCGGAATCTGCCGCACTTCATTATTTTAAACAGCTTCTTTTTGCCTGTCAGGGCAGAAATGTCATGGATTTTAGCTACTTTTGCACCTTCAAAGCAACTTAAATTAACTGCTACTTTAATCAGACATAGTAATTTTGGACATCACGATCTCTTTTGTTCTTGAGGTAATAGGCACAATAGCGTGTGCCATAAGCGGTATCCGTCTTGCAGCAACCAAGAATTTCGATTGGTTCGGGGCTTATATCATCGGTCTTGTCACCGCCATCGGCGGGGGCACGCTGCGTGACATACTGCTTGACATTCCTGTATTCTGGATGCACAACTGGTGGTATCTCGCAGTCACGGCTCTTTCGCTGCTGGCGGTAATTATTTTCAGAGACCATCTTGTAAGGCGCGACAAGATGCTCTTCATCTTCGACAGCATCGGTCTCGCGATGTTCGTGGTAATCGGTATAGACAAGACGCTCGCCATCGACTATCCCATGTGGGTGGCACTCATAATGGGTATCATCACCGGTGCGTTCGGCGGCGTGCTGCGCGATATTCTTATCAACGAGGAACCGTTGATATTTCATAAAGACATTTACGCCACAGCGTGTCTTGCCGGTGGCTTTGTATACTGGATAACAGGCTATTTCGCGTGCCCCGCATATGTCAGTCAGCTGAGCTGCGCCCTGTCCATCATCGTAATCCGCTTCCTCGCCCTCAGATTCAATCTTTCCCTGCCGGTGCTTAATGACAGTCCGCGCCGAAAGAAATCCCGATAATGCAGAATCGGAGAGAAACCGCTGCCGGTCGTGACCGTCTGGGGCAGTACGGGTGTTATATAGATGTGGTTTGTAAAATGAATTGCGCGAGGCTATGAAGGTAATAAGAAACCGGATTCTTCCGATAGGGAGGAGGTATGGGGCAATCAATCTGTTCGGAGTATTGTTTGCCAAGCCTGACATGCGGTTGTCGGAGGAGGTGATGAATCATGAACGGATTCATAGCGCACAGATACGCGAACTGTTGTTCGTTCCGTTCTATGTCATCTATGTTCTGGAGTGGCTGGTGCGTCTTGTGCAGTCGCGGGGGGATGCCTATCGGGCTTATCGCCATGTGTCTTTCGAACGGGAGGCTTATGACAACGACAGTAATCTGAACTATCTCTGCCATAGAAAACGCTTCTCGCAATGGAGAAAATCAGATTCAGATACGAACTAAAAGTGAATTTGTGATTGCATTTCTGCATCGGCATTATGGAGAAGGGGAACAGATTTTATATAAAAATGAAAAGGTGAAAAAGAAGATTGATGGCGGCGACAGCCGCAAGTTGGGACTGGGGGCTTTGACCGCCATTGTGTTCGGCATGATGGTGGGTTCCGGATTGTATAACATTCCGCAGAACCTGGCGGCAGGCGCCGGACCGGGAGCCGTGGCGTTGTCGTGGGTGATTACGGCTGCCGGAATGCTTCTGCTCGTGGCGACGTTCAAGATACTGTCCGGGCGACACCCTGAACTTGACGCGGGCATCTATCAGTACGCACAGGTGGGTTTCGGTAATTTCGCGGGGTTCAACATAGCCTGGGGATATTGGCTGTGCACCGCCTTCGCCAATGTCGCCTATGCCGTGATGCTCAATGATTCATTCGGCGCTTTCTTCCCCGTTTTCATGCGCCACGGCTGGCAGACTCTTGTTTTCGGCACGGTGCTTATCTGGTCCATGTTTTTTATCGTTGCCGGAGGAATGCGCACAGCGAAGTTTCTCAACAACCTTCTTGCAGTGATAAAGATTGCCGCCATAGTGCTTGTGGTTGTTCTGCTTGTGATCAATGTCAAGGCAGGCGTGTTTTCGTTAAATTTTTCAGAGGAGCAGGCTTCCGGAGTGTCGGTGTGGAGTCAGGTCAAGAGAACCATGATGGTGACGCTGTGGTGTTTCATAGGAATCGAAGGGGCAGTGATGATGTCGGCGCGTGCCAAAAAGGCTTCGGATGTCGGCAAAGCCGGAATCTTCGGTTTTCTTATCGCCTGGGTACTTTACGTCCTTGTGTCCATGCTCTGTTACGGTGTCATGAGCCGCGCACGTCTTTCGGGGCTTCATGACCCGTCGGTTGCCTACGTGTTGCGCGATATCTGCGGAGGCTGGGCGTATTATTTCGTTATAGTTTCGGTCATAGTCTCACTGCTCGGCGGTTGGCTTGCCTGGACGCTTGTATGCGCGCAGGTGCCCCATGAAGCCGCCATAGTGAAGATTTTTCCGAAATCCTTTCTGCGTCTTAACCGTCACGGGATGCCGGGCTATGGACTTTTTGTGTCGAGTGTGGTGATGCAGGCGTTTCTTGTGATGGTCATGATGGCTGACGATGTCTATATGGCTGCTCTTACCATAACCGGCATGATGGTATTGCCGGCTTATCTTTCGGGAGGAATGTATCTTTGGAAAATAAGCATGAGCCGGAGCGAGATGGCTGTGTCCTCACGCGGCACACGCGTGCGTTGTCTCATAACGGGAATATTTTGCACACTGTATTGTCTCTGGATGATCTATGCCGGGGGAGTGAGGCTTTTTATGCTCACGTCTGTTTTCTATATCGCAGGCAGCGGTTTCTATCTCAAGGCGCGGGCGCAGCGGAAGGCGGAGGGAACACTTAAGTTCACACGTGCCGATTGCATGACGCTGATTCTTCTGGCAACAGGAATCGCTGTAAGCGTGTATATGGTTTTGATCAGGAGAGAGACGATTATATGATAGATATGCGCTTATGTAATAAAAGCAACAGGCGTATGCAATAAAAGAAAGAGACGGTCTACGGACCGTCTCTTTCTTTTATTGCCGCTCTGACATTTTTGTCAGAAGCGGACCGGTGTCAGATGTCACAATATCACTTTCCTGCCGTCGATGATATATATGCCGGCTGAAAGTTCCAGAGTGTTGCGCCCTGCCGAGAGATTTACCGTTCTTACGAGCGTTCCAGCCACATTGTAGATGGCGACCGTTGTCGCCTCGGATGCGATGATCACAATGTCTGAGCCTTCGCGGAATATTACGTTGCCGTTATGCTCACCGGCGGTTATGGAGTCAACAGAGGAAACCTCGCCGAATGTGCCTATCGCGAAATAGTCGGAACCGGTGTCGTTGCTGGCTCTGAGGTATGCCGCGAACGGAGAGGAGACAAGACGGTTGTCAGTGTCCACGGGCACGAATCCCGCAGCCTTGTCGTCAAGAACATAGTCTCCTGCGACATATTCATGACCCGTATAGTCCGCGAAAAGAGTGAAATCCTTGCCTGTGCTTATCAGAGTCTCGCGTGCGGGAGTAGCCTGGACGGTGAGTTCTCCCGAAGCGGAGAATGTCACTTCCGCAGTGCCGGCTCCTTGTTCGTTGAGACGTACCATATAGGGAACGTTCGCCTCGATGGCGGCTGCTTCGCCAAGAACCTCGTCGTCTTCAGAAACGAATGTCAGTGCCGTGAGCATGTTTTCCTCCTTTGAACCCAGGCTCAGCTTTTTGCCGGCAGATTCGATTGACGATGGTGCGAACGGAAGAATTATTCCGCTCCAGTTGTCATCTCCCGAATTGGAATTGTATCCGACGGTCGCTTTAAGAACGATTGTCTTGCCCGCGAGAGAGAAGCTTCCCGGAGTGTTGAAAGGATGAAGTGTGGAGAGATTTATGTCGCTAAGAGCCCGGCGGGTTCCGTTGGCGTTGTAGATGATGTTGCCGTTCAGTGCGAGAGATGCGTCCGGGACGAAAATCAGACAATTCGGGTTTACTCCGGCAAACGATTCGTCGGATATTCCTGCCGCGCTGCGGGTGGGTTTGCCGGAGGCAGACGAAATCGAGATGCTTGTGAGGCTTGAACATCCGCTGAATGCTCCCGCACCGATGGTCTCTACCGACGAGAGGCTCACGGACTCAAGATTACGGCAGCCGCTGAACGCATTCTCACCAATCTCCGTGACATTGTCAGGGATGATGACGCTCGAAAGGTTGTTCATGCCGGTAAAGGCATCGGCGGGGATAGATGTGTTCTGCATTCCGGAAAGGTCAAGAGTCTCAAGATTCGTGAAGTTTTCACGCACGGTCTCGAAATCCTTGTCGGAGACATCTCCCGAAAGACCGATCGACGCGATATCCGCGGCACTGTCGGCATCTACAGCCGCCAGATCCTCGGAATCGAGAGTGACACCGTCAGCCGGTACCAGTGAAATTGCCACACGTACATCGCCTTGAAGGTCGGTTATAGGATAGACACCGTTGTCGCCGGGAATCACGATTTGTTCCTCACCGTCGGCAGTGATGATTCTCACTTTCGGTTCCATCCCTTCCAAGCCGCATGATACCTTGAAGCCGTAGCTGCCATGTTCTTTATAGACTTCCGGCAGAGTCACGGAAGAAGAAGCGTCGAATAAAGACATATCCACATTCTTCCAGACTGAACCTTCTTCAGGAGCTGTCATCTCTACGGAAATTTTTTCTGATGCGAGGTTGAACGAAACCGAATGGTAAAGAAC
>CAMWMW010000145.1 GCA_947175455.1 uncultured Porphyromonadaceae bacterium
CGTGGCATTTCCCCTTGGCTTGCCCTGCTGGGTGACAGAGGAAGAGCGCTGCGGGGCAAGCAAAGAGCGGTCAATGCCGTGATAGGGTTCGTTGTTGCGGTTCAGAATGTGAAGAATGGTCGGGAATACATTGACCTGACCGGCAGGCGTGTCCACTTTTTGCGTGTGACCGGTGTTCAGGGCGATAAATGCCATAGGGAGAAAATCCTGACGGTTGTTGTCGCCGTCTTTGAATACTTTTTTGTTCTTCGCAATTCCCTGAGAGTGGTCGGAGACTATGAATATCACAGTGTCGTCGTATTTATTCATCGATTTCAGCTTGTTTATGAAATCTCCCAGTGAACGGTCGAAATAATGGGTGATGTTGTAATAATTTCTTTCGTTCTCTTCAAGAGAATCGGTTTTCAGCCATTCTTCGGTCGGTACCGCTTTCTCTTTAAACGGCACATGCATAGAGAATGTCACCAGTTCAAGGAGGACGGGTTCTTCAAGTCTGCTTATGATTTCAATGCCGAGATCCATCATGGCTGCGTCGCGGCCCTTTTCTTCTGCCGCTTTTTCGTAATCATGGATATTGAGAATCTCTTCAAATCCATAACCTTCGTATGCGCCCGTCTGATTCCATGTGGCGCCGTTGTCTCCGAAAATGACCGTAGGTTTTTTTACGGTGAGAATGCGTGGAAGGGAAGGATATATGTTTCTGTCGCCAAACAGCATCGAAGAGACACCTTTGTCAAGAGGGAGAAGCCCGGTGTTTGTGAGCAATTGACCATCGTTTGAACATCCTTCTTTTACCTGAGGCACTATATTCAACGCAGAGACTGTGTTTTCCGCATTTACCAGGGCATTCATCACGGGGGTGATCTCATTGCCGTTGATTTTCTGGAAAATCACATCGGAATTAAATGATTCCACTAAGATTATCACGACATTCTTGTCTTTGTTTGCCGAAAAATCAGGAGTTCTGGGAATTTCGGGAATATCTGCCATGAAATCTGAGATTTTTCTCAGATCTGTTTCGTTCAGTTCAATATAATGTCTGGAAACGATGTCTTTGCCGATTTCAACCCCGGCTTCTAAAAAATACATGCATAGCCCTTCACTGCAAAAGGTGTATTTGACAGTATGCTTGTTGAAACAGAACCTTTCCAGAAGTATGTCTGTCAGGGTGTCGTCAGGGAATGAGTCTTCCTGCCATTTTTTTGTGGATATGCCGAATGCGAGCTGCGACAGTGCAAAAGCGAATAAGGACATGCACACTGCGGCTACCCTCTGCTTTTGGGAGAAGTTCCTTTCCGTTCTCATGTGTTTCCTGCAGACAAAGAGATATAGCAACGTGCAGGCTGCAGGGATAAGAATATAGAATATGTCTGTAATCCTGACAAGAGCCTTGACAGAATTGACCAGGTCTGCGTTTATGTTTGAGGCCAGCCTGTAAAACGTGACAGAAATGAATTCTCCCCAAAATCTGCAATGCCATGTGTTGAAAAGGAAAAAGACCGAGACAAACCATATTATGACCAGAATGATCCATTTCCTTTTTTGAGGAAGAAACCAGTAAATGATAAACAGGGCGGCGATGTCTCCGATTCCTTTTGCTATGGTCACGATATATTTATTGCCTATTCCGCCGATGTCCTCTGTGAACAGAAGCCATTCTGCGAGAAATAGCAGGAAACAGGTGGTAAAGAACAAGACCGAATAAAGATGCGCCTTTATTACTTTGCCGAGTCTGGAGTCTTTTATATTCATGATGAGTGTTATATTATTTTTCGCCTCTGTCGCGGTCGACGGGTGAGTATAGAAAGAGCTTTTTATCATGGATGACGAACTGCTGTTCGATATATTCAATGCCGTTGCGTCTGATCATTGTGCGTGGAAACATCTCGAAAATTCTGTCGGTATACCTTCCGGGAAGAGGCGCGTCCGAGATTATGCGGTTTCCGAAGCAGCGTGTGCCGGTGAAGGAATGCCAGTCTGTGCGGCGTGCGCTTTCGGGCAGGATGACAGGCTCTTTGCCGTTGCCGTAATGTTTTGCCATCCTGTAGCGGTAATATGTGTCGTCTTCATCGGGGACTCCGTGTGTCTTTCGAAGAATATACCATGGCAACTGTGGCTCGTCGGTATAATCCATGAATATTATTCCGTCGGGGGAGTTCCTGTAAATCCCGATTGCCTTTTCAGATTCATTTCCCGTTTTTATCTGGACACAGACTACTGCATAATAGTGAGCCACAATGAGAATGGAAAGCACTGCGATTACTGCTGTCTGTGTCTTTTTCGGAACAGACAGCAACGTGACGGGAGTCCGGAACAGTGCTATCAAAGCGAATGTCTGGGCAAACCATCCTGTCCTTCCTCCGTATTGGCTGAGCAGCATGAATCAGGTGGAGAGTATGGCGGCTGTCGCGAATATAAGCCATGGAGAGCGGACAAGCGCCGGTGTCTGTTGCCTTCTTCCGGCGAATGTGACAACAATAGCCGCAAGCAGAATCAGCACATATCCTGCCGACAGGAGCAGCATCTCTGCCGGATGCTCGGGCTGAAGCATGAAACCGATTCTTGAATATGAGGCGGGAGAAGTGAGTGTGAATATTCCACCTGAAATGAAGGCTATGGACATCAGCCGAGAGGATAGCGTCATCCCGGTGAACGCTTTTCGCGATACAATGAAATAGAGTGTCATCCCGGCGGCAAGAGGGAAACCTGAAGCTTCATGCATTGCCGCCGCCACAAAACAGAAAGGAATGGCAGCCCATTTTAAGACAGGAATCCTGATCCGGCTGCTGTTGAAGATGATGAGCAGTGCGGACAATGCGAATGCCGTGCTCCATACATAATTGTATGAGGTGCAATATTCCATCCATAGCGCGTCCCACCGGAAGGTGAATGCAATGAGAGATATGATTGTTACTGCCGCCAGTGCGTTTTCCTTTGCCTTTCTGCCGCATGAGAGAATGACGGTTAAGAACATCAGTGAAGTCATCAGACCGTTTGTCGTGGCGCGCAGCCATACTGGCATGTAGTATAACCCTATGGGATTGAGCATGTCTGCCATGCGTGCGTTGTTCCATATCCAGTGGCGGTACATAGAGCGGGGAAGCGCGTACAAGCAGTCGTTCTGTTCTGCGAATGTATGGCGGAAGCCGAGGTCATCGCCAATCAACGGGGTGTGGAATCCCATAACTATGTATGCTGTTCCGATAAGTATTATCAGAATAGTTGCAACAGGCGTGATGACATACCTGTGTTTCAATGGTATCGTGGTCGCGGTCGTACCGGACAGGCTCTGGTTAATTAGAGAACGCTCCATTCAGCCATGATTTTAAGTAACGGAATGTGGAGATGCCGTTGTCGCTTTTTCTGTTTCTTAAGGCGTGGACAAGCATTCTGAGCGGCCAGCTTGCGGGGTGGATGTGAGTGAACACGGCTCCTTTGGCTGTGATTAGCGCCGGGTCGGAAGAGAGTCTTGCTGATGTCGAGAGGTCATCGTGACGTGCGATGTCGAACGGGATGTAGCGTCCGCTGAGCCCGGCGCGGAGGGCGTCGTAAATGAAAATATCCTCTTCGCCGGCGATGAACCGCGCTCCGATTCCGAAATTTTCGTTGAAACGGATTTTCCCTGCAATGCTGTCCCTGCGGAAAGCTATCTCTATCGATGACACGTAATAGCCTTTGGGTGGAGAGTCAAGGGGAAAGGGACGGTCGGGATATGCCTTCGTCTCTGATGCGGATACGTATCGGAAAGTAAGAATGTCTTCTTCGGGATTTTCATCGAAGTGGCGGATTATGCCTTGCAGATTGTCTGCATTGTAGATGACATCGTCGTCGGAAATCAGACACAGGGGTGCCGATGCCGCCTCAATGGCGGCGTTGCGGTTGCGCGAGAGACCGCGTGTGTCACTTTTGACAATGCGGAAGTCGGGACGCAGCAATGCCTCCGGCACTGGAAGGTCTCCCTCCGGCAGCTGCCAGCTTACCAGATATTCGACCTGCCTGACCTGCGGATGGCAGGCTGCCGCCACGCGGCGGATGCCTTCGCCTCCGAGCGTGCAGATCAACACCTGGAGCCTTATGTCTTGATTCGGGTTTTCCATTTGTCTGCAAAAATAGCAATTTATTTCGAATTTCGGGTAATCGGGCTTTGCCCGATTCGCAGTGCAGGTTTTACAAGCCTGCTTTGACCGTGGAGAGGACCTTGAAAGCTCTCTCCCCGCCGAGTCTGCGGACCAGAGGCGCGGCGCCGGGCAATGCGGACCGGAAGCGCGGCGGGGCGCCGAGCACTGCGGACCGGAAGCGCGGCGGGGCGCCGAGCACTGAAGAGCCGGCAGTGCCGGCTTTGACCCACACTACAAAGGCGGCATCGGAGAGAGAGGGCCGACACGGAGGGAACCCGCGGCAGCGGGGGTGGCGGCGAGTGCCGCGATTTGCCTCGCTGTGGCGTTCAGCTCCAGAGCACGGTTGCGCGTAAGAGGAATTTTACTGGTTTCGTAGACAAGAGGGGCAATCTGGAGCAGACGCCCTTCGAGGCAAAGGTCGAAGGCGGTGCCGGAGGGTTTGTATCGCTCTGGGAAGCCGTTGTCGAGAATCTCGATTATCCGCCCTCCTGATTCGAGGGTGGCTTTCCTGATCTCTTTTTCCGGTTTGCTGATGAAGGGGGATACAAGCGCTTTGCGGCTCCGTGCGGCTTCTTCCCAGCCGGCTTTGAGCCGGGAGAGGTGTTCGGTGGTGTAGCGCCGGCTTATGATCACAGGCTCGGGATGAATGTCTCTGAGAAGCAGGATGTTCCCGAATGCGGCGTAGTGCTCGCCGTTGATTGCTATTCTGACAGGTGAACTGAAATATTCAGGATGTTGCTTGCGGAGGAGGTGGCGGCGTGGGTTGTCGTTGAGGTAGTGCCGCTCTGTCTCGAGCATTGAGTCGTTGCGGATGATTCTGTCGTGGTAGTTGTCTTCGAATATGTGGAGGGGATTGCCATCGGTGTCGACGGGGTAGCCTGGAAGTTCGCTGACTGCGAGCGTGCAGACGGTCTTGAGCCGGGATATGTATCTGCCAAGGTGTGCGGGGAGGTATTCCCGCACGTGGATGATGAAGTGGACATGGTCGGGCATCACGACGATTTTTTTGAGCAGTATGGCAGACTCGGTCCTGAAAAAATCACGGAACCCGGCGCGGAGAAAGGCTCCGCTGTCGCTTAGCTCTACCGCAGGCAGGGGCACGGCGGGGGCACCGGGGTTTGACGCGGGCAGAGGCACGGCGGGGGCACCGGGCACTGAAGAGCCGGCAGTGCCGGCTTTATCCCGGACGGACGCGTTGCGGGGAAGGAGAATTCTCTTTATGCCGGGCGTCAGCTCGTCGGAGCGACGGCGGGCTGACGTGAAGTCGGGAGGGTTGAGCGCGGCATCGAATATGCGGCAGAAGGGAGCAGTGTAGGCTGGATTCTTCCCGAGAGTGATCATGTAGTAGGAGACGGAACGGTAGTCGTGGGTGTGACAACGACGCTTCATGCTCGGAATCTTGTCGCGGTGTGGTGGTTGAAAAGCCATAGGTCTCGTGGGTTGAGAATGAAAACTCGTGTTCTAGAAGTAATCTATGAGAGATAAGGAAAAAAGAGGAAAGAAGGTGG
>CAMWMW010000146.1 GCA_947175455.1 uncultured Porphyromonadaceae bacterium
CTCATGAGCTCCTTCAGTATTACGTTGTAGGAATTGAGCTTGTTGCCGGGATCCTCGCCAGGGGTTGTGGCGTCGAAGATTCCTGCCGCCTTCTGGAATTCAAGCATTTCGGCGGCGTTCATGAGGTTGTATGAAGAGAGGTCGGGAATCTGCATGCCGCAGTTAAGGGTGTAGCTGACACGCAACACTCCTGATTCGGGACTTTTGGTCTCGATTACCACCACGCCGTTGGCGGCACGCGAGCCGTAGACTGCCGATGCTGACGCATCCTTGAGGATTCTTACGCTTGCGATGCGATTCATGTCAAGGTCATAGACTTTCTGAACAGACACTTCGAATCCGTCGAGTATGAATATAGGGAGACTTGTGATGGTCTGAAGATTACTCTGCGAAATATCAGGCATGCTGTTCTGTCCACGTATCTCGATCTGATCGGGTATGTGGTTGGGGTCGGAACCGAACGTTCCTCGAGGATCCATCACTTGAAATGACGGGTCGAACACCTTGAGACCGTCGAAAAAACTGGTGTTGTTTACAGCGCGCAGATCCTCTCCGTTGACGTAGACCGCAGTGCCGGTGAAGCTGTCTTTGGATTTGCTGTAATAACCTACAACCACCGCCTCTTCCATCTCTGTGGCATCAATCTCCATCTGGAAATCGACATGCGCTTTACCTTTGGTGCGTATTCTTTTTTTCTTGTATCCGAGAAAAGAAGCAGTGATGTGCATGTCGGGAGAGTCAAGGCGAAGCTGATATTTTCCATCTGCATCGGTCATCGCGCTTGTCTTCTTATGTCCGGATTCATCCTGATAGACAATTACGCCCGGCATTGGCTCTCCGTTTTCGTCAAGAACTGTTCCGTATATTCTGAACGTGCCGTTGCTTACGTTGCCGTTGCCTGCGGTCTTGTCCTGTTTCGGGGCGGACTGTCGCTGTGCGTTTCCCTTCTCCGGACTCCACGTCAGAATGACAGCAGCCAGAATGAGATATGATGTCAGGTATATGTTGGGTTTCATTGTGTCGATATATACTTTAAAGTGCGTTGTCGGGAACTGGAAAGGTGTATTTGTTGCTGCTCATCACTATCTCAGTGCTGTCATATGCGGATATTTTGTTATGGTTCAGCCTTTTGTGATAGAAGAAGATCTGTCCTTCCCCCCAGAATTCGCGTGCGTATTCATCGGCTATCGCATTGCTCACGGCGGCTTTGTCGAGTTGTCCAGCCCCCTGCATGTCTGCGACATAAGAGGCTCCTTTACTTGTTTCCAGCTCAATGAGCCATTGTGCTGCTTGACGGGGATTGCCCGTCTCATTCAGGCTTTCAGCGGCTATCAGAGCCACCTCGCCGAGTTTGATGAAGGGTATGCGCACCGGCAGTATCGCCGTCTCTCCGCTGGAGGTCTTGTTGTAATCTGCAAGAATCGATTCTTTGCTGTATTTGCCCGACATGATATAATCATTGTCACCCTCCGAATTGAACCAGACGCGGTAGCGGATGTCGGAGGAGAGGGGGAATATATCCTTTAATCCGGCGCGGACTTTTGTCTTGCGCTCTGCAAACATCCTCTCGGCTGTTTCTGTCAGTCCGTCGGGTGGTGATGCGATTCCGAATACATGCTCTCTTGAGAAACTGAAATCGGCTCCGTATTTTCCCGGTGTGAAATAATAGAATACCTGGCTGCGGCTTTCGATATTCCGCATATGGTTGAATGTCTCGTCGGCATAGCTGAAAGCATCGGTGTATTTCCCTTGATACAGCGACACCCTGGCGAGCATGGCTGTCACGGCATAATAGTTCATCTCGAATGTGCGCAGACGGCTGTCGATCTCGCCAGGCTTGACAGGTATTGTGCTTATTCCTGTGAGGATAGGGTCTTCGCTCTTGAGCAACTCGGCGGCGTGCTTGAGATCTGCGGTGATTCTCGCGAGAAGTACGGTTGTGGTCAGCGGCGTCCCGACTGTCGTGCCGAATTCGGTCATGTAGGGGAGTGCCGCGTATGACGGGTCTTCAGCAAAAGAGGGATGGAAGAGTCTGAGCAATTCGAAATGGAGCGTTCCTCGGAGCGCGTAAGCTTCGCCGGTTATGATCTCTTTCTGCCCCTGGTTGTAGAAAACAACATCGGTTGCTTCAATCTCTTTGATGAGTTTATTGGTACATGAAATCGCATGATACATCTCTTTCCATATCGCCGACAGTGTGCCGTCTTGTTTCATCTTCGCGTAGTCGAATTCGGAATATGCCCGTGTTGTCGCATCGGTAGGGACGAAATTCTGCCCCATGAATTCCAACATACCGACCGAAAGGTTCTCTCCGTAGAGAGTCGGCTGACGGAGCTGTGTGTATATGTCGGTAAGGGCATTGTAATAAGAATTCTCGTCTTCGAAAAATTTCTTGTCGGTCACGCTTGTGTTGTCCGACTGCACGTCGAACCATTCGGAGCATGAACCAGTCAAAAGGAGAATAGCCAGATATATGATTTTTTTCATCGTTGTCGTTCAGTTAGAAAGAAATGCGTAATGATAACGCGAATGAGCGCGCGTAGGGATAAAGGATTCCGCGTGTGACATCAGATGAGCAGGCGCGGATGGCATTGTTTGCCGCGAATGCCAGTGTGAGGTCGCTCATATGGATTTTACGGCATATTTCCGGTGCGAACGAATACCCCAGTTGCAGTGAACCTAATCCGAATTCATTGCAGTCAATATATCGGGGTGACGATGAATCATCAGCAAACCAGTTGTATGCCTTTCCTCCGAGAGAGCAGTCGAGGATGGTGTTCAGCCACCATCCCATATAATTCAGACTTAATCCTATGTTCCCCTTGAAGTCGGGCGCTATGCCGCCATCAATCGGTTTCCCTTGATGAAGTTCCGGCACTATGCTGTAGGTTCCGTTCTCCGCATTGCCGCTTTCTGATGCACAGGCGTTGTAAAGATTCTGGAAATATTCGGGAAGTTTCTTGATCCGGTTTCTGTTATGGCTTCCGTTGACGAAGGCTCCGAGCGACCAACCTCTGACGTTGTCAAGGATGTCTGCGTTAAGCCGGAATTCAACACCGTTGTTCCTGATCTCACCGCCGTTTGATATTGTGTTTTCCCATCCGGTGGAGAGAGGAAGACGAGTGAAGATAAGTGCATCTTTGGTGAGATTGTCGTAATAGCTGACATTCAGCGACAGTCGTTTGTATTCAACAGAGAGGTTCAGGTTGCGCGCATGCACCGTGTGCCATTTTATGTCGTGGTTCGGCATTGCCTGAATGGCGGACCCGATGAGATAATAATTGTATATATACTCATTACTTATGTTTGGAACGTATGTCACGTTGAAGTCATCATCGGTGAATCCGACCCCTCCGGTTGTTCCTGCGGAGGCGTTGAGTACAAGGCTTTTGATGCCGGAGTCTCTGAGGAAAACCTCGTTGTGGATGTTCCAGTCTAATCCTACGCCGTAGAACCATGCGTTTCTCTTTCCCGGCGCGAGGCGCGAAGAGCGATTCACGTTTACATCTCCGTGGATTGAATAGCGCCCGTCGAATGAATAATGAGCCGTCAGCATCCCCTGCAGTGTATGGTCATGATTTCTGCTTGCCGTGGCATTCATGTCGGTGTCATACGACTTGGTGAAGGAGATGTATGCCATGCGGTCTGTGGGGATTCCGATGCCGGCGTAGGACTCTGCGTAATATTTTCCGCTGAAGACACGCACGCCTCCAGATGCTCCTATGTCAGATTTTCCGGTGCGCAGACCGTATCTCAGTGATAGCGCACTCTCAAACGATAAAGTGTTGTCTCTCAATATGTCGTAGCGCCCCGTGTTGTGGTTTGTCTCCTCATCCCGATAAAGTCCGGAAGAGGGAGATATGTATATGTCGTGGCGTGTGGTCTCGCGAGCGAAGGCGAACATACCATCGACCGAAAAATATTTGCCGAGTCTGAGGTTTACGTTGAGATTGTCGTAGACTTCATATGTCTTTGTTTCATCGAAAGAGTTGAGCGATGCTTCATATACGGGATTCAGCATTTTACCGTCTCCCTCCGTGCCGAGTGTGGTGTATGGCAAGCCGGAGGGGTCTGTCGCAGCCCATGCCGGATTAAGACTGCGGAAATAGTCGTAAGTGCCGTAAGTTGAGCCTTTCCCTTTTATCCTGTTGAACACAATATCATTGGATATGTGGAGTGCCCTCATATTGTATTCTATATACGATTCAAGGCCGAGAATGTCGCTTCCAGAACCTTTCATGACCCCGCTGCCGGAAGGTGACAGACGTGCCGAAAACTTATATTTCACATAATCGTCGCCACCCTGAATGTCAAGTTTGTGACGGTTCTGGAATCCTGTCTGCAAAGGGATTTTGCGCCAGTCGGTGTTTGCAGGCGATGCTGAGTAGATTGCCGGTGTCTTTTGCGTGCTAAGATCCGCATTCTGGAATATTGCGTCGAAGAGGTAGCTGACCTTTAATCTCTGTGAGTCAGGTCTGCGGGTGATGATCTCGATCACTCCGTTGGCTCCGTTTATGCCGAATCGCGAAAGACTCACGGGATTCTTATATATTATGACCATGGAAATATCATTGATGTTCATTGACATGATCTGTCGCAACGGCACTCTTGCTCCATCCATGACGAAAAGCGGCAGCGATGATCTGTCGGAATTCATGGTCCAGTGGTTTTTGCCTCTTGTGGTGACAGAAGCAGGGAGATAGCCCGGTGTGTCGCCATATATCGTTTTTGAATCATCACACACTGATGGCTCCAGGATAATCAGTGCTTCCCACCAGTCGGTAAGACTTCCTCTCTTCAATTCATTGCCCGTTATTATCCTGTCGCCTGGCGCAACAGATGAGAATGAGGGTACGCTGGTCGGCTCAGATGTTCTGTCAGCCTTTACACTGAATGCGTATACCAATAGTATAGCGATCGTCAGCATAAGACTGCGTGCTAAATTTCCGTTCAATTTGTTGATGCAGGTTAAGGTGTTGTTGTAAAATTCAAGTTGATTTGACATCGCATGTGGACTTGACAAATGAACTGGTGTGTAAATTTACAAAAAATAAATAGAATCACAAAAATATTGCTAAAATTTTAGTAATTCTATTAAAACTTGTTCTTAATGTAAATGAAATTCTGTTTCATGGTTCATTATGCCACCGATGTCTTGCGGAGAGATATTTCGTTATGCAAATTTATACATTCGATTGATGGCAATCAATACTCATTTCTTGGTATTTTGCAACATTCAGTATTGTCCGCGAATACCATATATATATTAGAGCGCATATTATGACGCGTATGCGGGTAAATGTGATTATAAAACTTCATGTGGTGTTGCGGAACTTCCTCAAAAAATTAAGACCGCTTCCCACAAAAAATGTAAACGCAGGGGTCACAGATTTTGTGGGAAGCGGTCTTATATATCCAACGATAATTTGCTTTTTCCGCTAAATTCGAGCGATTTTATTATGGTAGACGCTCTTACACAACTCCTTCCTGGGGAGGCTTGACATAATCAGTGGCAGCAGCCATCGCCGAAGCCGTCACCGCATCAGCCGTCGCCGCATGCGCCG
>CAMWMW010000147.1 GCA_947175455.1 uncultured Porphyromonadaceae bacterium
TGATGTTATTGTTAGCCAGGCAGACCTTAAGCAGGCTGAGATAACCCTGGGTTACTCGCGTGTAACAGCTCCGATCTCAGGATATATATCCGAAAGGGTGGCTGACATCGGTACGCTTGTCGGTCCTTCGGGCGGAAAGTCGCTTCTTGCCACAGTGGTGAAAAGTGACACGGTGCGTGTGGATTTCTCCATGACCGCGCTTGATTATCTGAGAGGAAAAGACAGGAATGTGAATCTCGGGAGCGAGGATCCGTCGCGCAAATGGAATTCGTTTGTGACAATCACGCTTGCCGACGGCTCGGAATATCCGCACAAGGGTCTTGTCGACTTTGCGGATCCGCAGGTTGACCCGAAAACAGGCACTTTCTCCGTGCGTGCCGAGATGCCGAATCCTGACCGCAGTCTTCTGCCTGGAGAGGTGACAAGGGTGAAAGTGCTTCTGGATGTGCGCGAACAGGCGGTGCAGGTCCCCACGAAGGCTCTGGTGCTTGAAAAGAACGGGGCATATATTTATGTGGTGCGTCCGGACGATGTGGTTGAGAAAAGATTTGTCGAGATCGGACCGGAGGTCGGCAACAACACAATAGTGGAGCGCGGACTTGCCAAAGGTGAGAATATCGTGGTGGAAGGCTATCATAAGCTTAACCACGGCATGAAGGTGCAGGCTGTGAAAAAATCAGACGGCACTGCGGATAACAGGAATAAACCGGAATAATAAAGGAGACATCAGACATGCGTAAAAATTTCTTTCTCGAGCATCCTGTCTTCTCGATTGTGATATCCATAGTGATATTCATAATCGGGGCAATCGGTCTCGCCATGCTTCCGGTAGACCAGTATCCGGAGATTGTGCCCCCGGTTGTAAGGATAACGGCTTCATATCCGGGAGCCGATGCCACGACTGTGACCCAGGCTGTGGCGACTCCGATAGAGCAGGAACTCAACGGAACTCCCGGCATGATTTACATGTCGTCGACAAGCAGCAATTCCGGAGGCTTCTCCGCATTGGTGACTTTTGATATCGACACTGATCCGGAACTTGCGGCTGTTGATATACAGAACCGTATAAAAAAGGCTGAGTCCCGTCTGCCGGCGGAAGTGGTGCAGAACGGCATATCCGTTTCAAAGGAAACCGCGAGCAGGCTTATGACTATAACAATCCTTTCTGATGACCCCAAGTTTGACGAGGTTTATCTCAGCAATTACACCACGCTGAATGTCATAGACCCGATACGAAGGATTCCCGGGGTGGGAAGCGTGAGCAATGTCGGTGGCCGTTATTATGCCATGCAGATATGGCTGCAGCCCGACAAACTCGCTGATCTCGGCTTGACGGTGAAGGATATACAGAACGCTTTGAAAGACCAGAACCGGGAGTCGGCGGCGGGTGCGCTCGGTCAGGCTCCCGCCGAGGAGATTGACGTGACGATGCCTATAATAGCGCGGGGACGTCTTTCTTCTGTGGAGGAGTTCGAGGATATTGTGCTCAGGGCTTCGTCAAACGGGTCGATCATAAGACTGAAGGATGTGGCGAGAATCTCGCTTGAGGCACAGAGCTATTCTACGGAAAGCGGAATAAACGGCGGCAATGCGGCTGTGATAAATATCAATATGCTTCCGGGCTCGAATGCCATGGAGGTGGCAGATGCCGTGAAGAAAGAGATGAAGTCGCTGTCGGAGAATTTCCCTTCCGGTATAAGCTATGACATACCTTTCGACATGACCACATATATCAAGGAGTCGATACATCATGTGTATCAGACTTTCTTCGAGGCTCTGGTTCTCGTGATCATTGTGGTGTTCCTTTCGCTTCAGAACTGGAGGGCTACGCTGATACCGGTGATAGCGGTGCCGATTTCGCTTGTCGGTACTTTCGGGGTCATGCTCATGTTCGGATTTTCTCTCAATATGCTGACATTGCTCGGTCTGATACTCGCCATCGGAATTGTGGTGGATGACGCGATTGTGGTAGTGGAGAATGTGGACCGCATAATGCATGCCGAGCATCTTCCGCCCAAGGAGGCTACTGCGAAAGCCATGCAGAATCTCGGCAGCGCCCTTGTGGCGATGTCGCTTGTGCTTTGCGCGGTGTTTGTGCCGGTAAGTTTTCTGCCCGGAATAACCGGACAGCTTTACAGGCAGTTTACGGTGACGATCGCAGTTTCGGTGGTGATTTCCACTGTGGTGGCTCTCACCCTGTCGCCGGTGATGTGTGCGAAACTTCTTAAGCCGGCATCGCATAAACGCAAGGCAAAAATTTTCCGTCTTATCAATGTGTGGCTCGGGAAAGGCAACCGGTTCTACGGGCGTGCTATAGGCAGGACGCTGGCGCATCCCCGCAGAATGTACCTTGCCTTCGCGCTGGCTCTTGCGTTCATATATATGATGAACGAGCTGATGCCGCGCAGTTTTATGTCGCAGGAAGACCAGGGGTATTTCACCGTAGAACTTGAACTGCCGGAAGGCGCGGCGATTGAGCGTACGCGGGAGGTGACGGAAAGGGCGATGGTGATGCTGATGGCTGACAAGGATGTGGAATATGTATTGAACGTGACGGGTTCTTCTCCGCGTGTGGGCACAAATCAGGCGCATGCCCAGCTTACCGTGATTCTCAAACCCTGGGACAAACGTGAGACGGACGATATCAAAGAGGTGCGTGACCGTATACTCGACAGCCTGTCGAAATATCCCGAGAGCAAGGCTTATGTCTTCTCGCCGGCTATTATTCCCGGTCTCGGCACATCCGGAGGTTTCGAGATGGTGCTTGAGGCAAAGGCGGACGCTACATATGCGGATCTGCAGAATGCCGTTGACACGTTGCGCACGTATGCTGCGCGTCTGCCGATGGTCTCGGGCCTGTCTACATCCATGCAGACCGACATCCCTCAGCTTTACTTTGATGTGGACCGCGACAGGGCGCAGATGCTCGGCATCCCGGTAAGCGATATATTCTCTACAATGAAGGCATTCACGGGATCCATATATGTGAACGACTTCAATATGTTCAACCGCATATATCGTGTATACATTCAGGCTGACGCACCTTACCGGATGCATCGTGACAACATAAATCTTTTTTTTGTGAAGAGTTCCGACGGCACGATGGTTCCCGTTTCCTCGCTCGGCACCTCGCATTTTACGACAGGTCCCGGTACGATAGGTCGTTTCAATATGTTCAACTCGGCTACCATATCGGGTGAGGCTGCGCATGGATACAGCACGGGAGAGGCTATGGACGCTCTGGAAAAGCTCGTCAAAGAGAAGCTGCCGTCGAATATCGGAGTGGAGTGGAGCGGACTTTCATATCAGCAGAAGCATGAAAGCGGCAATACAGGACTCATTCTCGGACTTGTCTTCCTTTTTGTGTTCCTCTTCCTTGCGGCTTTGTATGAGAGCTGGACAGTTCCTCTTGCCGTGATTCTGTCGCTTCCGATTGCCGGAGTGGGAGCTTACCTCGGCATATGGCTCTGCGGTCTTGAAAACAATATCTATTTTCAGATCGGACTGGTGATGCTGGTGGGACTTGTGGCGAAGAATGCCATACTCATAGTGGAATTTGCGAAAGAGGAGACAGACAAGGGTGCGGATGCCGCGAAGGCGGCAAGAACTGCGGCGCGACTGCGCTTCCGCCCGATTGTGATGACTTCGCTGGCATTCATGCTCGGACTTCTGCCTTTGCTTTTCGCCTCGGGTCCCGGATCCGCCGCACGGCGCGATATCGGCACTGGTGTCTTTTTCGGTATGGCTGTGGCGATAACGGTGGGAATAGTGTTTGTTCCTTTCTTCTTCGTGCAGGTAAACAAGTTTGTTAACAGACGCAAAAAACAGAAGATTGCCCAATGAAATTAATGACATACATAACACTGGCGGTTTCGCTGGCGCTGACCGCTTGCTCCGGCACGAAGAATCTCGTGACGGCACGCACGGATATGCCGGAGACTTTCGTGCCTTCGGCTTATGCCGATTCCCTCTCCATCGCTGATGTGGCGTGGTGGGAGTTTTATACTGACCCCACATTGACGAGGATAATGAAAATCGCACTCGAAAACAACCGGGACCTGCTGAAGGCTGCCTCTCGAATAGAGCAGATGCGTGAACTGTATGGGGTGCAGAAGGCCGGTATTCTGCCGCAGGTGGGATTAAACGTGGAATACTCGCATGAAACCAATAATTATAATGGCACAGGCACAAAAAACGATCCGGAACATGATCTTAAGCTGCCGATTACATGGGAAATGAACCTATGGGGGTCGATGTTTCACGCCCGTAATGCTGGAAAGGCGCGTTATATCGCGTCGGAAGAGGATTACAGGGCAATGCGCATGGAACTCATAGCGGAGGTGGCGACTGTATATGTGCGTTTGCTTTCGCTTGAAAATGAGCTTGCGATCGTGAAGCGCACGCTGCACACCCGACAGGAATCACTTGACCAGGCGCGTATAAGGTTTGAAGGCGGTCTTACGTCCGAAACCGTATATCAGCAGGCAAAGGTGGAGTATTCGACCGCCGCTTCCATGATTCCGGATCTCGAACTGCGCGTGACATCCACGCGGAATGCCCTTACTCTGCTGATGGGTGAATATCCCCATGAGATACTTGGCGAACGGACGTTTGAATTCAACACTGCGCTTCAGGACAAATTGCCTCTCGGTGTGCCTTCGGATCTGCTCAAGCGGCGGCCTGATCTCCGGGGAGCCGAGCAGCGTCTGAAGGCGGCGATGGCAGATGTAGGAATGTCATATGCAGATCGGTTTCCTTCCATTAAAATAGGTTTCACCCCGGGATTCGAGAATGATGCATTGACAAACTTCTTCAAATCACCCTTTACATATGTTGTAGGTTCAATCGCTGGCAGCGTTTTTGATTTCGGCAGAAAAAAACGGAAATACAAGGCATCCATAGCCGTATATGACCAGACCAGATATGAATACGAGCAAGCTGTGATGAAAGCCTTTACTGAGGTCAATACTGCAGTGACCGCATATAAGGGTTATCAGAAAAATCGGCAACTGATGATAGAGTTGTGCGAGGCTGCCGCGAAATATGTCAATCTCGCACGTCTGCAATATCGTGGCGGCACGCTCAACTATATAGATGTGCTTGATGCTCAGCGACGTTATTTCAATGCCCAGATAGGCGTTAACAACGCCATGCGGGATGAGTATCTCGCACTCATAAATCTCTACAAGGCACTCGGAGGAGGTTGGAATTGAGGCTATTGTTTTGCTGCTATTTGGCTACTCGCGCGAGTTTATCCGAAGATTATAGTAAGCACCGGTTGAACCTGCTCGGATGGTTCTGCGGAACCTGCGCGGTTGAACCTGCTCGGATGGTTCTGCGAAACCTGCGTGGTTGAACCTGTTCGGATGGTCCTGCGGAACCTGCGTGGTTGAACCTGTTCGGATGGTTCTGCGAAACCTGCGCGGGTGAACCTGCGCAAGATTATCGTAAGTTTGTCAGAAAAAAGTTTGCAGGATTAAAAAAATATTTGTAACTTTGCATCCGCAATCAAGGAGAGATGGCAGAGTGGTCGATTGCGGCGGTCTTGAAAACCGTTGAGGGTA
>CAMWMW010000148.1 GCA_947175455.1 uncultured Porphyromonadaceae bacterium
CATCTATGGTGCGGGCAACGCCTATTGTCTCGTATCCCCAGATCTCATTGATATAACGACCCTGGATATATGTGTCGAGCGAATTCGACGGGTTGTTGTTGTAACGTGTGATTTTGGTGCGTGCGTCGGAAAGCACGAATCGCGCTCCGTAAGACAGACCGAAAGGAAGCTGGTCGTTCCATGCGATTTCAAGATCCCATCCATGGCTGCGGAGGTCACAGTTGTTGGTTTTGGGCACTGTGGTTCCGAGTGTCGAGGGAAGCTCCGCACCGGGACCCACCATGTTTTTGGTGTCGCGGATAAAATACTCGAAGCTACCTGTCAGACGGTTGTTGAAGAGTCCCCAGTCAAGACCGATGTTCCAGGTGTGCACCTTCTCCCATGTAAGCATCTCGCTCACGAGTCCGGGATAACCCACAGTGTTCGGTTGCACTCCGTTCTGGAGCCATGCGCCGTTGTTCATCGAAATTCCAAGCAGACGGTATGTCTGATATCTTTCACGCCAGTTGTTGGCGTTCTGGTTTCCGAGCACACCGTAGGATGCACGGAGCTTGAGATGATTTACATAAGGTGTGAGCGATTCCCAGAATTTTTCCTGAGCGATGTTCCAGCCCACGGAAGCGGAGGGCAGCCATATCCAGCGGCGGTTCTGGCGGAAGCGTGACGTTCCGTCATAACGGAGGTTGAATTCAGCCAGATAACGTCCGTCGTAGTTATAATTCAGACGACCGAAGAAACCGGCGGTGCTCCATTCGTAACTTGCTCCGTTCACACTGGGAGTTATCTCTTTGCCGTCATAGCCGTAACCGGTGGTGAGATCCACTTCCGGAAGGTCATCTACGATTATGCCGTTGCGCTGAAGACCGAAATCCTTCTCCTTGAGGTTCTCGCTCTGGAAACCGAGCATAACGTGGAAATTATTCTTTTCGGCAACAGTGAAGTCATAATTCGAATAAATGTTCCAGTTCAGGAAATTCTGCTTGTGATAGTCTTCATGGACATTCGATCCGTTGTTGTAGACATAAGGCTCGCCGTTGACCTTGTGGTTATAGATCATATGCGAATCCCAGTGACGCATCTTGGAGATGGTGCTGTAGTTGAACTCCGCATGTATGTCCCACCCTTTGAGCGGTTTGAAGATCATGTTGAGCTGATAATAATTCTGGTCGGTCTGAGTCTTGTCTGAGCCACCTTCCTGAAGTCCGTATACCGGCGACGGCGAATCATACATGAAACCGTTGTCATCATATATCGGCAGAATGGGCCATCCCTGACGTCCGAGCACCTGATACAGATTGTTGGTAAGAGTCGACGGACGGATATAATCCTTGCGGATCCAGCGTGTGGAGAATCCGAGCGACATCCAGGAATAAAGGTCAGCGTTGAATTTACCTGTAAGAGTATAACGTTTGAGTCCCTCTTTGCCCCAGTCTACCATACCCGGCTGATTGAGGAAATTGCCCGATACATAATAGTTTATCTTAGAGGTTCCTCCGCTTACGCTGAGGTTATGCTCGTTAGAGAAATTATGGTCTTTGTATACCGTGTCATACCAGTCGATGTTTGCGTTGGCGGAATCATAGGGATTCTTCCAGTAATCTCCGTCGGGCACCATGACCGTATTGATCTTACCTTCGTAATAATCCTTGATACGACCGAACCATTCATCGTTGAAGTGAGGACCCCAGCCCGGTGTGTTCACACATCCGTCGTTGAAGAACTGCGCGAAATGGTATGAATCCATTGTGTGCGCCATATTTATCAACGAACTGAAACGCAATGAGTTGTTATAATTGATCACCGGTTTGCCCTCCGTTCCCCTCTTGGTGGTCACAAGAATTACACCGAAAGGCGCGCGGCTACCGTAAATCGAGGCGGCGGCGGCATCCTTGAGCACCGAGATGCTTTCGATATCCTGTGGGTTGATGGTATTGATATCACCCTCCATTCCATCGATAAGGATGAGCGGAGAACCGGATGAACCGTCACCGATAGTACCGTTTCCACGGATGTTCATAGTGGGATTGGTTTCGAGAGAACCGTTGGGATTGTTGATCTGCAGACCGGGAACCACACCCTGCAATGCCTGGGCGGCAGATGTCACAGGACGCTCTGACAGGGCTTTCTTGTCGGCAACGCTGACTGATCCGGTAAGATTGACTTTCTTTTGAGTGCCGAAACCTACAACCACGACTTCGTTAAGCATCTCGTCATTTGACTGAAGGAGGATGTCCATATCCTCGCCGGCAACCGCCTTGACTTCGCGCGGCTTGCATCCGACGTATGAGACGACAAGTGTTGCGCCGGGTTTGACTTTGAGTGTGAAACGTCCGTCAATATCCGTTGACGTACCGTTGCCGGCAACACCTTTTTCCATGACCGTGGCTCCGATGGAGGGACCTTCCGGGTCACTTACTATACCTGTTACTGTGATTAGCTGCGATTGAACCTTGCTTTGAGCCTGAAGAGGTGTCGGTGTCGCGAAATGATAACCGAAGCCTCCCATAAGTGCACAAGCCACCAGCAGCCTTCTTGCCACTAATGAATGAGTTTTCATTGGCTAAAAATTTTAATTGGTTAGTTCTTTATTCAGTTTGTATTCAAGTCTTCTTATATCAACAAATAGCTTTCAGTGTTATCATCAGTGATACGACAGGGCTTGCCAGAGGAGGGTAAAAACAACAAGCAGTGCAGTTATTCTAAGGTAACAATGATTCTAAGGTATCAATATGCATGATTCAATATGCACGTTTTTTTGTAAAACATTACATATTTTAAGATTTGTTTGCTAAATTACACAAAATCCAACACTCTCTCCAATTATTAACATTAGTTAACACAACTTTAACATTTGAGCGCGCTCTAACTGCCATTTCTGCCGACAGCCATAACAAAAAAACGGTTGCCGATTTCCCGGCAACCGTCATAGTGTATAATCAGAAAGCATTACTTGCGCAACGCCTCTTCTTCTGAAGTCAGTTCAGGATCCGTGCCCCAGTTCTGAAGCGACAGACGTTTGTAGTTGTTGTAACGCCACTGTGCGTTTGCCTTGGCTGCCTTGAAGAGTTCATCGGCATCCTGCGGGAACATCTTGTAAAGCGATGCGAAACGCACCTCTCCCTTGAGGAAGTCCTCGAATTTGCTCCAGTCGGGTTCTTTTGAATCGAGAGAGAATGGATTCTTGCCCTCGTTCTCAAGAGCAGGATTATAGCGCCAGAGGTGCCAGTAGCCGCATTCCACAGCCTCTTTCTCCTCTTCCTGGCTCTTGCCCATTCCCTTCTTGATACCATGGTTGATACAGGGAGCGTATGCGATGACCAGCGACGGACCGTCGTAAGCCTCAGCCTCGCGGATAGCTTTCAGTGTCTGGGCATTGTCAGCACCCATCGCTACCTGTGCCACATACACATAACCGTATGTAGTGGCGATAAGACCAAGGTCTTTCTTGCGGATTCTCTTGCCGGCTGCCGCGAATTTCGCGATGGCACCGATAGGAGTGGATTTTGAAGACTGACCGCCGGTGTTGGAGTAAACCTCGGTGTCGAGAACAAGAATATTGACATTCTTGCCCGATGCGATGACGTGGTCAAGACCGCCGAAACCTATGTCATAGCTTGCGCCGTCACCGCCGACAATCCACTGGCTGCGTTTTGTCAGGTAATGGCGGAGATTTACTATTGTCGCTCAAGTCTCGCACTTGTCTGCATTCTTTTTCGCCTCCTCTGCAAACTCATATCCGAGATTGTGAGAGAGCTTGGCGTCATCACGGTTCTCATACCATGCCTTTGCCGCCGCGCGCAGAGCCTGAGGTGCATTCTCATCGGCTTCGAGCTTGACACAGATATCTTCAAGACGCGCACGCATCTTCTCATATCCGAGATACATACCGAGACCGAACTCACAGAAGTCTTCGAAGAGCGAGTTTGCCCATGCCGGACCATGACCGTTCTCATCTGTCGTGTAAGGAGTAGAAGGAACTGAACCGGAATAAATTGAAGAACAGCCTGTAGCGTTAGCCACCATCTGGTGATCACCGTAAAGCTGGGATATGAGTTTCAGATAAGGAGTCTCTCCGCAACCTGAACATGCGCCGGAGAACTCGAAGAGAGGAGTGGCGAACTGGCTGTTCTTGGCGTTGAGCGTAACATCGACGAGATCTGCTTTGCTCTTGACATTCTTGATAAGCCAATCCCAGTTCTCCTGCTGCGGAAGCTGGCTCTCTTCATGAACCATCTTCAGTGCCTTCTCTCCCTTCTTGCCGGGGCAGACATCGGCACAGTTGCCGCAACCGAGACAGTCAAGAACATCGACCTGCTGAACGAAACGCATACCGGTGAATGTCTTGCCGATAGCCGGGATAGAATGCTCTTCGCCGAAAGGAGCTGCCGCAGCCTCCTCGGGTGTGAGAACAAACGGACGGATACATGCGTGAGGACAAACGTAAGAACATTTGTTACACTGGATACAGTTCTCAGGATTCCATTCAGGAACGAAAGCTGCGACACCACGCTTCTCATAAGCGGCTGTGCCCTGCTGCCATGTGCCGTCGGCACGGTCGGCACACGCGCTTACCGGGAGAAGGTCTCCGTCCTGAGCGTTGATTTTGTTCACTACATTGGTAATGAATTCGGGAGCGTCGGTAGCTTTTGCAGGTTCGTCTTCGAGAGATGCCCACGCGGGATCGACATCAAGCTTGTGATACTCGCCTCCGCGATCAACGGCGGCATAGTTCATATTGACGATGTTCTCACCCTTCTTGCCATATGACTTCTGGATGAATTTCTTCATCTGCTCTACGGCAAGATCCACGGGGATTACCTCGGTGATGCGGAAGAAGGCACTCTGGAGAATGGTGTTGGTTCTGTTGCCGAGACCGATTTCCTGTGCGATCTTTGACGCATTGATATAATATACGGTGATGTTGTTCTGAGCCAGATAGCGTTTCACCTTGTTCGGAAGATTCTTTGCGAGCTCCTCACCTTCCCAGATTGTGTTGAGAAGGAATGTTCCGTCTGGCATAAGACCGCGGAGGACATCATACATGTGAAGGTAAGCCTGTACGTGGCATGCCACGAAGTTCGGTGTGTTCACAAGATAAGTAGAGCGGATGGGAGTATCGCCGAAACGGAGGTGAGAGCAGGTGAAACCGCCTGATTTCTTGGAGTCGTATGAGAAATATGCCTGACAGTACTTGTTGGTATTGTCACCGATGATCTTCACCGAGTTCTTGTTGGCACCGACGGTTCCGTCAGCTCCGAGACCATAGAATTTTGCCTGGAACATACCTTCTCCGCCTACGTTGATCTCCGGACCTACGGGGAGCGAAAGGAAAGTGACATCGTCAACGATACCTACAGTGAAGTGGTTCTTGGGTTCGGCAAGCTTAAGGTTGTCGTAAACCTCCACAATCTGCGCCGGAGTCGTGTCTTTCGAGCTGAGACCGTAGCGTCCGCCTACGATAAGCGGGGCATTCTCTTTGCCGTAGAAACAATCCTTGACATCAAGATAAAGCGGCTCGCCGTTGGCTCCCGGTTCTTTTGTGCGGTCAAGCACAGCGA
>CAMWMW010000149.1 GCA_947175455.1 uncultured Porphyromonadaceae bacterium
ACCGCGAGCCATATCATATTCACATTGAAATGCAGGTGGCTGTCACAAGTATCGTTGTGGCTCTGATAGCAATTGCATTCGCAGGCTGGCTGTATCTGAAAAAGAACGACAAGCCCGCACGTATGAAAGCGGCTCTTCCCGGACTCTGGACGGCAGCAAACCGCCGCTTCTACTGGGATGAGATTTACATGTTCGTGACCCATAAGATAATATTCAACGGCATCTGCAAGGCTATCGCATGGTTTGACCGTCACATAATCGACGGCACTATGGATGCACTCGCAGCGATGACCCAGTTCTTCTCTGTCAAGATCAAAGGAATGCAGAACGGAAGCGTTCAGACTTACGTGCTCTGGTATTTCTTCGGCGCAGTGCTTCTTGCGGTCATCACATGGATCTGCCTATTATAATTAACTTCATATCGCATTGCAAATATCAATTAAATCATGTTTGGAAATATCTTAATCTGGTTTGTAATAGTCCCGGTCATCATGATGGCAGGATTGGCATGTTGCGGCAATAGCAATATGAAGGCAATCCGCACGGTGATGGTCGCAGGATCGACAGTGCTGCTGGCAATGGCAATCTGGCTTGTCGTGGACTTCCTTGCGCTCCGCGCAGGCGGCGACACATCCGAGATGCTCTATATGGGCAGCTGGATGTGGTATGCACCGCTCAATATCCATCTTGCGGTAGGTGTCGACGGCATCTCCGTACTGATGCTTCTTCTTTCGGCAATAATCGTTTTTGCGGGCACATTCGCATCCTGGAAAATCGACCCGCTGCCCATGAACTTCTTCCTCTGGTTCTGTCTTCTGTCAACCGGTGTGTTCGGCTTCTTCATCTCTATCGACATGTTCACTATGTTCATGTTCTATGAGGTCGCTCTCATACCGATGTATCTCCTCATCGGAGTGTGGGGAACAGGACGCAAGGAGTATTCAGCTATGAAACTTACGCTCATGCTGATGGGTGGCTCCGCATTCCTTATGCTTGGTCTTCTCGGTATTTTCTGGCACAGCGCTCCCGAAGGCGGCGAACTGACATGGAATATACTTGAGATCTCCCATAACTCGGCAATCGATCCGAGCTGGCAGCGTCTCCTCTTCTGTTTCACATTCGTAGGTTTCGGTGTGCTCGGCGCCATGTTCCCCTTCCACACCTGGAGTCCCGACGGTCACGCCTGCGCGCCGACGGCAGTGTCGATGCTTCATGCCGGCGTGCTTATGAAGCTCGGTGGTTACGGCTGTTTCCGCATCGCCATATTCCTTTGTCCGCAGGCAGCGCAGGAACTTGCATGGATATTCATCATCCTTACCGGTATCAGCGTTGTGTACGGAGCTTTCTCAGCATGTGTGCAGACAGACCTCAAATACATCAATGCATATTCATCGGTGTCACACTGCGGCATGGTGCTTTTCGCAATCCTCATGCTTAACACCACCGCAATGACCGGAGGTATACTTCAGATGCTTTCACACGGTCTGATGACAGCACTTTTCTTTGCCCTCATCGGTATGATTTACGGAAGGACACACACCCGCGACATACGCGAGATGGGAGGTCTTATGAAAATCATGCCATATCTGGGAGTCTGCTACATGATCGCCGGTTTCGCATCACTCGGTCTGCCCGGTATGTCCGGCTTCGTCGCAGAGATGACGATTTTCTTCGGTGCGTTCGAAAACGATGACATGTTCCACCGTATTTTCGTAATCGCCGCCACAACGTCGATCGTCATAACAGCAGTCTATATCCTCAGGGTAGTCGGCAAGCTTGTTCTCGGCCCCGTGCACGACGAGCACCATCTCAAGCTTACCGACGCCAGCTGGTGGGAGCGTCTGTCGACCGTGACACTCATAGTGTGTCTGGCGGGAATAGGTTTCTTCCCCAACTGGATAAACGAGACAATCCAACATAGTTTTGCCCCGATAATCAATGCGCTGCAGAACGCGCTTTGACAAAGGTAACTTGCAAAACTTTTAGAAACAGAGTAAAGCACAACAATAACAATGGATTATTCACAATTTGGGGCAATGTTGCCCGAACTAATAATTCTGGGTCTTTTCCTGGTAGTGTTTCTTTTCGACACATTTTCGGGAGATGGCGCAAAGCGCATCCTCACGCCCATGACGACAGTGCTGTTCGGTCTGGCAACCGTAGCCATATGGATCATACCGTCGTGCGATATGGAGGTGTTCGGCGGCATGTATGTCAACGACACAGCATGCAAAGCGATGAAAGCGATTCTGAATGTCGGAGTGTTTATCGTTTTCCTACAGTCTGCAAAGTGGGTGGAGAGTGACGAGGTGGCAATCCGCAAGGGTGAGTTCTATGAGCTGCTGCTTGTGACCCTCTTCGGTATGTATCTTATGATTTCAGCCCGTCATTTCCTTCTTTTCATAATAGGACTTGAGTCAGCTTCGCTTCCGCTCGCGGCACTCGTGGCTTTCAACAAGAAGCATTACGAGAGCCATGAGGCAGCGGCAAAATACATTCTGACAGCTGTATTCTCATCAGCGATTCTATTGATGGGTCTTTCGTTTGTATATGCATTCTCAGGCGGTTCTCTCTATTTCGATGACATTCGGAACAATGTGATTGCAGGAGAATACAGCGGACTTCTGATTGCGGCTATCGCCTTCATGATCGCAGGCATCGGTTTCAAGCTTTCGCTTGTACCGTTCCATCTCTGGACTGCCGATGTTTACCAAGGCGCGCCGACAGCCATCACCAGTTATCTGTCGGTAATTTCCAAAGGTGCGGCGGCTTTCGCATTCTTCGTGATTTTCGTACATGCGTTCGGTCAGCTTTTCGAGCACATGTGGGAATGGATGATGTATGGTGTCATCATAGCCACAATAACCGTTGGTAACCTGTTCGCGATCCGTCAGAAGAACATGAAGCGCTTCATGGCATTCTCCTCAATCTCGCAGGCAGGATACATCATGCTCGGCGTAATGGCAGGCGGCATCGGTCTTGCATCCATGATGTTCTATATTTTGGTGTATATTGTCAGCAACCTTGGCGCGTTTGCCGTAATCTCAAGCATTGAGAACAATACAGGCAAGCTCTCAATGGATGACTATGACGGACTGCACAAGACGAACCCCTGGCTTTCGTTCGCGATGACACTGGCTATGTTCTCACTTGCCGGTATTCCTCCTTTCGCAGGGTTCTTCAGCAAGATACTCATCTTTACCGCAGTAACGTCGACCGGCTCAATGGCTCTTTATATGCTCGTTCTGGTGGCGTTGATCAACACAATCATCTCGCTTTATTATTATCTTCTGGTTGTCAAGGCAATCTGGATCAAGCCCGGCGAGGCTAAAGTAGAAAGCTTCAGGAGCGCCTTCGGTGAGAAGCTCGCATTGTGGATCTGCGTTGCAGGTATCATATTTGCCGGACTCGTGCCGTATGTATATGAATACTGCTACAAGGCGGTTCTCGGATAAGACAATATCGTAAATTTCCCTACACTCCGGGGTCCGGACAAAAGGGTAAAAAGGAATTCAGAGACACAGCACGTCATGACGCGCTGTGTCTCTGAATTTTATAATCAGAATAACATGTGTGGCGAAAATAAAGCGAAATGTGTAAAAAATGTTGTGCGTTGTGAAATTATATTATTAAACATACAAACATTGCTTGCAATTGTTGAAAGTATGAAGTAACTTTGTAGAATAACGATACAAATGTTTTTATACGATATTGATTTTTTTATCACCCTGGCATTACCCTCCTCGGCTTCGATGATAACTATAGCGTAAAATAACTGGAGTGAAAATTATAACCCGCATAATCAATTTATGTCATGAGCTATCTTAAGTTTGACAAGAACCTGATGATCAATCTGGAGCAGAGTCTTCCCAAGGAGATGCTACGCACCAATAAGTCGGGGGCTTATCACTGCACGACCATCGTAGGCTGCAACACACGCAAGCAGCATGGTCTTCTCGTGATACCGATTCCGGAGATGGACGACAAGGCACATGTGCTGCTGTCATCGCTCGATGAGTCGGTAATCCAGCACGGAGCCTCCTTCAATCTTGGGCTGCATCAGTATGGTGACAATGTTTTCAGTCCCAACGGTCACAAATACATCCGCGAGTTCAATTGCGAGAATGTCCCGGTGATGACATTCCGCGTGGGAGGTGTGGTGCTGACAAAAGAAAAAGTGTTTATCTCGCACGAGAACCGCATACTCATAAAGTATACCCTCGTCGAGGCTCATTCGCCTACTACATTGCGTTTCCGCCCGATGCTTGCTTTCCGCAATGCGAATGACCTTTGTGTGGAAAACGATGCGATCAACAAGGAAATCAGACCGACACTCAACGGAGTCTCGACATGCCTCTACAGCGGTTATCCTGAACTCTTCATGCAGTTCAGCAAGCCTGCGGAGTGGGTCAACGACGGGCATTGGTATAAAGGAATAGAATATACAAAAGATAAAGTAAGAGGAATCCCCTATAAGGAGGATCTCTGGGTGCCGGGGTATTTCGAACTGCCTATAAAAAAGGGTGAATCGATTATTTTCTCGGCATCTACGTATGAATGTGACCCCAAGTCATTCGAGAAAACATATGACGGAGAACTGACAACGCGTACATGCCGCACAAGTTTCTTCAATTGTCTTAAGAACTCCGCCAAACAGTTTTATCTCAAAAAAGACAACGGCACATATATCATGGCAGGTTACCCGTGGTATAATGTTCGTGCCCGGGATGAATTGATCTCTTTGCCCGGCTGCACACTCGCCATCAACCATGAAGAAGATTATTTCGAGATTCTTGACACATTCCTCAACGCATTGTTCCGGTTCATAGACAAGGGAGAGAAAGATCCGACAATAGGTGAGATCGATCTTCCCGACATCCCGTTGTGGACCATTTGGGCTATCCAGCAATTCCGTCGTCACACGGATTCGAATGAATGCCGCAAACGTTACGGAGCATCTGTGCGCCGTCTTGTAGAGGACATCAGGGGTGAGAAAATCCGCAACCTTAAGCTCAACCATAACGGACTTGTGTCGTCAAACGGACAGAATACGCCTGTGACATGGCTTTCGGCATCGATCAACGGTCAGCCGATAATTCCCCGTACAGGATATATACTTGAATTCAACGCACTATGGTATAACGCGGTGAGATTCCTGATTTCCCTGTATGAAAATGAAAAGGGTGAAGAGGCTTATGTGGCGTCTCTTGCAGAGCTTGCGGAGAAAATCAAACTTTCGTTCCTGGATACATTCCTGAACGATTACGGATATCTGTATGATTATGTCAACGGCAGTTACACAGACCTTGAAGTGCGTCCGAATCTCGCTATAGCAATCGGTCTGGAATATTCGCCGCTTGACCGCCGCCAGCGCAAAGGAGTGCTTGACCTGTGCACGCGCGAACTGCTTACACCCAAAGGATTGCGCTCGCTGAGTCCCAAAAGCTTCGCCTATAATCCTACTTATGTAGGCAATCCGACAGAGCGTGAATATGCGGTTCATCTAGGTCCGGCTCGTCCATGGATTTTCGGATTCAAAGCG
>CAMWMW010000150.1 GCA_947175455.1 uncultured Porphyromonadaceae bacterium
CAAAACACTTAATACATGTATGAAATTCTCACAGAATGCAATAAAAATGTTTAACTTTGCGGAATAAGTGTAAAAAATACACTTAAACTGTTTTCCAGTCTGGCGACAAATTCCGCAGTCTTGTTATTGCAGTCATATCATAACTGAATAAAATCCGATTATGACTGAATGAATATGGAAGCGGGCGAGTCTGCCAATCATTGTTAAACAACCTTAAAATTCACTTTTAAACTATAACAACTTACCATGACACGATGTTTATTGTCGCTGATGATTGTTTTTGCCGCCTTGTCAGTGTCGGCTAAAGGAAAAGTTCCTGCAGAGAAAGATATGGCAGGTTATCTCTTCGCTTATTTTACCGGTAACAACAACAATAAGGAGGAAGAGGCAATAAGGTTTGCATTGAGCGATAACGGTTTTGATTACAAGGCGCTTAACGGCAACCGGCCTGTAATAAAATCTTCGCTAGTCAGCGAGACCGGAGGTGTGAGGGATCCGCATATTCTTCGTGGACCCGATAATTGTTTCTATATGGTTGTGACAGACATGGTCAGTGCCAGAGGATGGGATTCCAACAGAGGGATGGTTCTGCTGAAATCATGCGATCTGGTCAACTGGACTCATTCCGCAATCAATATCCAGAAGAAATACAGCGGGCAGGAGAATCTGAAAAGAGTATGGGCTCCTCAGACAATCTATGATCCCAAGGCAAAGAAGTTCCTGATATATTGGTCAATGCAGCATGGCAACGGTCCTGATATAATATACTATGCTTACGCCAATAAGGATTTCACCGATATCGAAGGCACTCCCAAGCCGTTTTTTCTTCCGCAGGACGGAAAGTCGTGTATTGACGGTGATATTGTCTATAAAGACGGCATATACCACCTCTTTTATAAGACTGAAGGTCATGGGAATGGCATAAAAGTTGCGACTACAAGAGATCTGACTTCCGGCAAGTGGACAGAGTATCCTGATTACAAGCAACAGACGAAAGAGGCTGTGGAAGGTGCCGGTACATTCAAACTTATCGGAGAAGACAGATATATCCTGATGTATGACGTATACATGAAGAAAGGGTATGATTTTACAGAATCTGTGGATTTGCAGAATTTCAAGAATGTCGAGCGTCCTGTAACCATGAATTTTCATCCGCGTCATGGCACGGTAATTCAGGTGACGAAAGATGAGATGGAACGTCTTCGCCAGAAATGGGGTGATGTGGAAAAAGGCATTTCAGAAGCTTCTGTAAGCAGTCCTGACGGTAAACTGAGGGTGGATGTGAAGACAAACGGAGGTGCTCCTGTATATAACGTATATTACAACGGAGTGCTGATGCTTGAAGACTCACCTCTGGGCATTGTGGCAGATTACGGAGATTTCTCAAAAGATCTCCGAATGATCGCACGGCATGACAACGAATGGCATAAGACATATACTAACGAAAGACTCAAAAAATCTTCGGTTAAATTCGATGCGAATTCTCTTACGTGTGAATTTAAGAATCCGAAAGGTGATAAAGTGGGCATTGAGTTTGTGGTTTCTGATAATGATGTGGCATTCAGGTATAATCTTGCCAAACCTAAAGAAACAGGCGCTGCGAGAATAATGGCGGAGAAGACAGGTTTCCATATCCCGTCATACGCTACTGCATTTCTGACTCCTCAGAGCGATGCCATGATAGCATGGAAACGCACAAAGCCGAGTTATGAGGAGGAATACATTATCGATGCGCCTCTTGACACCCGTTCACACTATGGACATGGTTTTACATTTCCGGGTCTTTTCCGCATCGGTGACAAAGGCTGGGTACTTCTGAGCGAGACCGGTGTAGACCGCAATTATTGTGGTTCCCGATTGACAGACCGGAAAGACGGTGTCTACTCCATCGCATTCCCGATGCCGGAAGAAAACAACGGCAACGGCACCAGCGAACCGGCGTTTGCCCTGCCGGGCTCGACACCCTGGCGCACAATCACGGTAGGTGCGGATCTCGCACCTATTGTAGAGACTACCGCTCCCTGGAACACGGTTGAGCCTCGTTATGAATCAAAACATACCTATAATCCGGATAAAGGAACGTGGAGCTGGATCGTATGGCAGGACAACAGTATCAATAAGAAGGATATCAAGAAGTTCATAGATCTTGCCGGTGCCATGGGTTATCCTTATACACTAATTGACAACTATTGGGATCGTACAATCGGTCGTGACGGCATCATCGAACTGATGGAATATGGCAAAGACAAGGGTGTCACACCTCTTTTATGGTATAGCTCAAGCGGTTATTGGAATGATATCGAGCAGAGTCCGATAAACATAATGGATAATCCGATTACCAGAAAGAGAGAGATGGAGTGGCTTCAAAGCATCGGAGTCAAAGGTATAAAAGTGGATTTCTTCGGGGGTGACAAACAAGAGACAATGCGTTTGTATGAAGATATCCTCAGCGATGCCGATGATCACGGTCTTATGGTGATATTCCATGGCTGTACGCTTCCTCGCGGCTGGGAACGCATGTATCCCAATTATGTCGGAAGCGAAGCGGTGCTGGCTTCGGAAAATATGGTTTTTAATCAGCATTTCTGCGACAAGGAAGCTGAGAATGCCACGCTGCATCCTTTTATAAGAAACACAGTCGGCGCCATGGAGTATGGCGGAACCTTCCTGAACAAGAGACTGCACAAGACAAATGCCGAAGGCAATTATCGGCGGACATCAGATGCCTTTCAGCTTGCCCTTGCCACAATATACCAGAGTCCCGCCCAGAACTTCGCGCTTACGCCCAACAATCTGGAGGATGCCTCTCCTCTTGCTTTGGAATATATGCGGTCGGTTCCTACAAAATGGGACGAGACAAGATATGTGGCAGGTTATCCGGGACAGTATGCCGTTATTGCCCGTAAAAGCGGGGGGAAATGGTATGTGGCAGGTATAAACGCCGGAAAAGAGGCGGTGTCACTGGAACTCAATCTTGACTTTATCCAGCCCGGCGAAGCGGTGGTTTATTCTGACGGTGAGGGTGATGCGTTGGTGAAAAACACCGTATCTCTGAAAAATGGCAGGAAATCCGGAATAAGATATGCCGTAACCATTCCTTCCGAAAAAGGCATTGTAATCGTTAAATAAGGAATTTGTTGAATAATACCAATAGTAACATCATGAAATTTGATGCTATCATAAAAGCAGCTGTAGGCGCGTTTGCGCTTACAGCTTCGTTTGTTATAAGCGCAGGGACTCCCCGCAATATGCCGGATTCGGTATTGTTGTTCTCATATTCAAAGGCTGACGGACGCAGCGGATTGCGGCTTGCATGGAGTGATAGCGGCATTGTCTGGAAATCTATTGCCGATCCTGCCGGTCCGGCGGATGCCGCATATGACTTTGTTTCCTCCGATTTCGGTCCATGGGGAAGTCATAAAACCATGTTTGAACCCCATTTGTACAAAACTTCAGACGGCTGGATCGCCACATGGTATGTGTCCGATAAAAAGGAAACGGTCGCATATGCTCGTTCCGTAGATCTTATTGTGTGGGAACCGCAGAAATATTCAAAGAAAGAGGATTCCTGCCGGATGGGTTGTTGCGGACTGAAGCAAGGTGAGCCAGCCGGCATAGAACTCGGAGGTAAACGCGTATATGGGGAAATTATCAAAGTGCCTTCTTCTCTGGTGAGAAATTTAACCGGTTATGTGGAGGAAAGAGGCATCAGGCATAGACGCGAAAGTGAGCTGATGAAGGATGACAGCAAACGGTTTGCGGGGATGAACGGACTTACCGCCGAGATATCGCTTGATGGGGAAAAAGCCCCATATCGCATCAGTGATAAACTGATCGGAATATTTTTTGAAGATATCAGTTATGCGGCTGACGGCGGTTTGTATGCCGAGCTGATACAGAACCGCGATTTTGAATACGATTATTCGGAAAACCATAAGAAGGGGTGGGGACCGTCTTATTCATGGAGTCTTTCCGATGCGGGCGGAAACAGTATGAAAATGAATTTCTCTACAGACAATCCGCTGCATGAAAACAATCCTCACTATCTCGCCGTCAGTTCATCTTCACGACAGCAAAGACTCGAAAACACCGGTTTTGACGGCATCTCCGTAAAGAAAGGGGAGACTTATGATTTCTCGATGTTTGTAAGACTTGGAAATCCCCGTGATTCCCGAAAATTTAATGTCAGTATAATTGCCCCCGACGGGAAGAGAGTGGCATCGGGGAAAGTGGCGGCAAAGGGTTCCGGCTGGCAAAAGCCGGCGATTATGCTCAAAGCGAGACAAAGCGTTTCGGGAGCCAGACTGGTGCTGGAGATTCCTGCCGACACACAATGTGACATTGATATGGTTTCGCTGTTTCCGTCGAATACATTCAATAATCGCAAAAACGGACTCAGAAAGGATCTTGCACAGGTTCTTGCTGACCTTAAGCCTCGTTTTGTCAGGTTTCCGGGAGGATGTGTGGCACATGGCGACGGCATAGACAATATATATGACTGGAAAGGATCCATAGGTCAGCTTGAAAGCCGTAAACCGTTGCGCAACATATGGAACTATCATCAGAGCAGAGGTCTGGGTTATCACGAATATTTTCTGTTTTGCGAGGATTTGAAAGCTGAACCGCTCCCGGTGCTTGCCGCCGGCGTTCCTTGTCAGAATTCAGGACGTTCCCATTCCGGTTCCGACAGTGAGATAACATCTCTCGGTCAGCAGTGTGGAATCCCTATGGACAAAATGGATGAATATGTTCAGGATATCCTCGATTTGATAGAATATGCCAACGGTCCGGTCGATTCGGAATGGGGTGCCAGACGTGCTGAAGCCGGTCATCCGGAACCTTTCAATCTTAAATATGTCGGTATCGGAAACGAAGATATGATTACAGATGTTTTTGAAGAGAGATTCAAGTATATACACGACATATTAAAGGAAAAGCATCCGGAAATCGTAGTCGTAGGAACCGTCGGACCGTTTTTTGAAGGGTCTGATTATACTGAAGGGTGGAAGTTTGCCAGGAAAGAAAATGTGGCAATGGTAGATGAACATTATTATGTTGCGCCCGGATGGTATCTCAACAACCGCGATTACTACGACAGTTATGACCGTAGCGGTCCCAAGGTTTATCTCGGTGAATACGCGTCGCATCTTCCGGACCGGAAAAACACGCTTGAGGCAGCCCTGTCAATCGCCCTTTATCTTACTGATGTGGAACGCAACGGAGATGTGGTGGAAATGACATCTTATGCTCCTCTGTTGGCAAAGGACGGACATGTGAACTGGCGCCCGGATATGGTGTTCTTTGACAATGATTCAATCCGTCTCACACCCGACTATCATGTGCAGAAAATGTATGGTACGAATTCAGGCACCGTCTATTTCCCAGCAAATGCTTCGTTGTCGGAACAGTCGGAAGATGTTTCCAGACGGTTCGGATACTCCATAGTAAAGGATGAAGAAAGCGGAGACGTGATTCTCAAAGTTGCGAATCTTCTGCCGGTTACGGTTGATGTCAATGCCCATCTGAAATCCCT
>CAMWMW010000151.1 GCA_947175455.1 uncultured Porphyromonadaceae bacterium
TTCCATTTTTTTGTTGTCGCTGCTCGGCACCACCGCCCTCGGAATATCCATTGCTATAAGCCATTCTACGAACTCTTTTGCACCAGGAAGCCAATTATAGCTCATTTGCGCCTCAAGTTCGTGAAGGGTTTCTCTTACGCGATCCCCGAGACCGGCAGCTGCATAATGCGTAGCTATGATGTTGTCGAGAGTCATGCCTTTTATCCGGTGCGCGAGGTCGGGATAACGTGAAGGGAAGCGACGGTTGACCTCGCTCCATACTTTGGTATATTCGCTTTCGCTGTCGATCAGGACACCGTCAAGGTCGAACAGAACTCCGATAGTTTTCATTTATTCTGGTTTTAAATGCACTTTATAATACAAAATTAGTCAAAATTGTCAAATAATGAGTAATTTTGTTATTTGAAAGTATGGAGTTGTTCCAAATAGCGGACTTATCAGATGATTCAAGATATAAACATGCGTGTGTCGCCTCATGTGGCAGGAGAGCGGAAACTGCTATCCGAGGCAATCGCACGCCAGCTCAGACTATCGCCTTCGGATATCAATTCATGGAGAATAACGAGGCGTTCGATCGATGCGCGAAAACGCAACGTGCTTGTAAACCTCAGTGTGCGTGTGGCAACCGGTGAAGACTTGGAGATTTCTCCCGCTCTGAAACCTGCGTCATTCAAGGTCATCAAACCTGAATCTCCACGAATCGTGATTGTGGGAGCCGGTCCCGCCGGTCTTTTCGCAGCCCTGAAAGCTGTGACGTACGGAATCTGTCCCATTCTGATAGAGAGGGGGCGCGATGTGGACTCACGTCGCCTTGATATAGCGATGATAAGCAGAGAAAAGAAAATCAATCCCGTCTCGAATTATTGTTTCGGAGAGGGGGGAGCCGGTGCCTACAGCGACGGCAAACTCTTTACGCGCAGTAAGAAAAGAGGGAATGTGGAGGAGGTTTTACAGCTTCTTGTGCAACATGGTGCACATCCTGACATTCTTGTAGATGCGCATCCTCATATAGGAAGTGATTGTCTGCCGCATGTTATCAAAAGCATGCGCACAACTATTATCGGCTATGGCGGAGATGTCCGTTTCGAGACGCGTGCCGATTCTCTCATAATGGAAGATGGCTGCTGCAAGGGTGTTGTCACTGACGCGGGCGAGGAGATTCGCGGGGATGCCGTGATTCTTGCCACCGGTCATTCCGCCCATGATACATTCCGCCGTCTTCATTCATCAGGAGTACTGATGGAGGCTAAAGGCATAGCCGTGGGAGTGCGTCTTGAGCATCCGCAGGTTCTTATCGACCGCCTTCAGTATCATTCTGAATCTGGTCGCGGAAAGTATCTTCCTCCCGCGGAATATAATTATGTGACGCAGGTGGAGGGAAGAGGCGTATATTCCTTCTGTATGTGTCCCGGAGGAGTGGTCGTGCCTGCAGGAAGTGCGGAGGGAGAACTCGTGGTCAATGGCATGTCAGCGTCCGCCCGCTCCGGAGAACGTGCCAATTCAGGAATGGTTGTGGAGATACGTCCCGGAGATTTTCCCGAATACGAAGAACTGGGAGCTCT
The DNA here is from genome assembly GCA_947175455.1 of uncultured Porphyromonadaceae bacterium. Classification (GTDB taxonomy): domain Bacteria; phylum Bacteroidota; class Bacteroidia; order Bacteroidales; family Muribaculaceae; genus Lepagella. Next base: position 1,563 of record CAMWMW010000151.1, read on the forward strand.
GGAGATTCTGCAGCTTCAGGAAGACCTTGAACATAAATTCTATGAGGAATCGGGAAATTCAATAAACGCCCCCGCCCAGCGGATGAAAGACTTTACCGATGGGAAGGTCTCGACATCGCTGCCCGGGACCTCATATGCCCCCGGCATTCATCCTGTAGACTTCAACAGGCTTTTCCCGCCTTTCATATCATGGCGACTTCGCGAGGGGTTCAAGGACTTCGGTCGTAAATGCCCGGGGTTTCTGACCAATGAGGCGATACTTCTGGGACTTGAATCGCGCACCTCCTCTCTGGTGAGGCTGCCCCGTGACAGAGAGACGCTCGAACATGTGGAGATTCCGGGATTATATCCGGCAGGCGAGGGCGCAGGTTATGCAGGCGGAATAGTCTCGGCTGCAATAGATGGAATAAGGTGTGTGGAACAGTTCGTAAAGAAAAACAAACAATAGAATATGTCGACAATATTAAATATAGAGACCTCCGGCAAGATCTGTTCTGTAGCCCTGACGCGAGAAGGGGTTCTGGAGTTTGATCTTGAGAACAGGGAAGGCATGAAACATGCCGAGGTACTTGCTCCATTTGTGGAGCGTGCGATGGAAGAGGTAAAAAGGAAAGAATGGAAACTTGATGCCGTTGCGGTCAGTATAGGTCCCGGATCCTATACCGGTCTGCGAATCGGGCTTTCATTGGCAAAGGGTCTTGCGTTCAGTCTTGGAGTGCCGCTGATAGGAGTGGGCACATTGAAGATACTCGCCGTCAAAGCGATGTTCCGTAATTTAAATTTTACCGGAGAGGAGATACTTGTGCCTATGATTGATGCCCGGAGGATGGAAGTTTTTACCGGTGCATATGATTTTGCATTGAATGCAGTGGAAGGTCCGGGACCGATGATTCTGGATTCCGATTCGTATTCGGAGTTACTTGCCGAAAAAGAAGTGTGGTTTATGGGAGACGGCGCCGGTAAGGCGAAAGATGTGATCGTCTCACCCAATGCCCATTGGATGGACGATCTCTACCCGATGGCGAAAGACATGCTTGCACTCTCGGAGAAAGCATTCAGGGAGAATGACTTCCTTGACATCGCATATTCTGTTCCCGAATATCTTAAAGAATATCAGACAACTGTCGCCAGACCCAGAATATAGCGGATGTGACGCCGGTGGCAGACAGACGCACCCGATAACGGAGGGTTCAAAGACGATAATGATAGATTTTCGGTAAAAATTGTTATCTTTGTAGAATAAACAGGTTGCAGACATGTAGAGAATCTTCTGCGTGTGTGAAGTTTTTTAAGTTTCATCGCCAATAATAAATATGATACCTTATAATACGGATCTCAAACCCATTACCCTTCCTGAGTTCGGAAGGAACGTGCAGGGAATGGTTGATTATTGTGTCTCCATACCCGACAGAGAGGAGCGCACGAAGTGTGCGTTCGCCATAGCGGATATAATGGCAAACCTTTTTCCCGAACTTGTGGGAGAGGGGCGTGACTACACCCAGATATGGGATCAGATCAACATCATATCCCGTTTTCAGCTTGACATAGATTTTCCGTGTGATGTCGTAACGGCAGACCGTCTGAATCCGAAACCCGAAAAAATACCATATACTTCATCTGCGATGCGTTATCGCCATTATGGCAAGAGCATCGAGAAGATGATAGAGAAAGTCGCCGATATGGATGAGGGAGAAGAAAAAGATGTGTTGATTTCTCTGATCGCGCATCATATGAAGAAGCTCATGCTTATTCATAACAAGGAGGGTGTTGATGACGCAAAGATTCTTAAGGATCTTAAAGAATATTCCGGAGGAAAGATTGATCTTGACCCTCAGACTTATCTGTTGCATGAATTTAAGGAAGCGGTTCCGGTGAACCAGCCAAAAAGCAAAAAGAAGAAAAAATGAGCAGTTTTATAGTGGAGGGCGGACATCGCCTTTGTGGAGAGATCAGTCCCAAAGGTGCCAAGAATGAGGCATTAGAGGTGATTTGTGCCACACTTCTCACCGAAGAGAAGGTGACGATTTCCAATCTGCCCCGTATTCTTGATGTCACAAACCTGATAAATCTCCTGGCGGAGATGGGGGTAAAGGTCAATTATCTTGATGAGTCAACCTGTGAGTTTCAGGCAGACGAAATAGATATTGAATATATCCGTACACCGGAATATAGAAAGAAAGCAGCGTCATTGCGAGGTTCGGTCATGATTCTGGGTCCGCTTGTGGCAAGATTCGGTCACGCCGTTCTCCCGAAACCCGGTGGTGACAAGATCGGTCGTCGCCGTCTTGACACTCATTTTTACGGACTTCAGAAACTTGGCGCGGCATTCGAATATGTCACGGAAGAGGGTCTTTACAGTATTTCCGCTCCGAACGGACTTAAAGGCGACTACATGCTTCTTGACGAAGCCTCGATAACCGGAACAGCCAACATTGTCATGGCGGCGGTGCTTGCCAAGGGAACCACAACCGTTTACAACGCCGCCTGCGAGCCATACATACAGCAGTTGTGCAAGATGTTGTGCCGCATGGGTGCGAAGATAGAAGGAATCGGCTCCAATCTGCTTACAGTGCATGGCACAGAGCGTCTCGGAGGTGCAGACCACCGCTTGCTGCCGGATATGATAGAGGTAGGCAGCTTCATAGGTATGGCGGCAATGACAGGATCCAATCTCCTTCTCAAGAATGTAGGTTACGGAGATCTCGGTCTTATGCCTGAGATATTCGAGAGGATAGGGGTTCATCTCGATGTGGAGGGTGATGACATCAGAATCGACCAGAAGGAGATATACGAGATTGAGAATTTCATCGATGGCTCCACGCTGACTATCGCAGATGCTCCGTGGCCGGGGTTGTCTCCGGACCTGATAAGCATTTTTCTGGTGGTCTGCACTCAGGCAAAAGGGAGTGTGCTGATACATCAGAAGATGTTTGAGAGCCGTCTCTTCTTTGTGGACAAACTGCTTGACATGGGTGCCAGAATAATCCTTTGTGACCCGCACCGGGCTGTAGTGATCGGATCGGGACACTTCAACAGTCTGCGGGCAACCGACATGGTGTCGCCCGACATACGTGCCGGAATCGCCATGCTGATAGCGGCAATGGGAGCAAAGGGCACGAGCAAGATACAGAATATCGGTCAGATTGACCGTGGTTACGAAAATATCGACAGTCGACTGAACCGACTTGGCGCTAAAATCATTAGAATAGATGATTGACAAAGAAAAACTGGTTGAAATAGGGAAGTTCCAGAAAACCCACGCACTGAAAGGGGAGCTTAACGCCATTCTTGATATTCCGGAAGAATATGTTGAGGACGGCAATCCGCTCATTATAGAGACTGAAGGAATCCCCGTGCCTTATTATGCTGAATCCATACGCGGAAAAGGTACCTCGTCCTTTCTGATAAAACTCGAAGGGGTAGACAGCGTGGAGGATGCCGCGGAATTTGTAAACAGTGCGATTCTTGTTCCACGCGACGAACTTCAGGAATATGTGGGCGACGCGATGCTTGAGGATGATCTTGAAGGATTCAAGGTTATCGACCGGCTTGAGGGAGAGATCGGAACATTTGGGTTTATTGAGGATACGACTGAAAATGAACTCATGGTTGTGCGTACTCCTGAAGGCGAAGAGATTTATATTCCCATTGCAGATGAATTTATCATGGGCATAGATGAGGAAAAGAAGGAGATTCATACCTCTTTGCCGGAAGGGCTTGTTTCCCTGAATAAATCAGAAGGTTAAAGATTCGGTGCGATGTCGTAGAAACTGTTTAAATTTAAACAGTTTCTTAGACAGTTTCTTTGAATACAAAGACATATAATATGAGCGAATTGATGAAATATGACGAGGATGACGCTATCAGATTCATCCGCTGTCTCATAATAAACAGATCCACGCCCCCCAGACAGGCGCAAAGGGCGTGGGCCGTCTGCTCGTTAAAAAAAAAAAGGGTGTGGGG
>CAMWMW010000152.1 GCA_947175455.1 uncultured Porphyromonadaceae bacterium
TGCTCCTTGCTCACTTGTAAAATTAAATTTCAGTTAAAACTAAACACTCTCTAAATACCATATGATAAAAAGATATATGGCGTCGGCAATACTCATCACATGTTGCCTCATGATAACCGCAGGTGTCATTGTTCCTTCTGAGGATACTGACAAGGCTTTCAGCAAAAGAGTTGATATCGCAAGTTCGCTTTACGGCTTTTCTCCCGCATCGCTCGATACCTTGGGGCAGGATGAGCGGGAGGCGATGAAATGGCTTTACGCATACATGCAGACTCCTGATATAACTGCGTATGCGCCGGAATTCTTTCTTGCGAACGTGCGGTCTTCGCTCAAAGCAAAAGAGGAGATGCCATGGGGCAAGGCTGTTCCCGAACGGGAATTCCGTCATTTCGTATTGCCTGTGAGAGTGAATAACGAGAATCTCGACATGAGCAGGGAAGTTTTTTATAACGAACTTAAAGACAGGGTAAAGAATCTTTCCATGCGCGATGCCATTCTTGAGGTGAACCACTGGTGTCATGAGAAAGTTACCTATTGCCCCTCCGATGCGCGTACAAGCAGTCCGTTGAGTTGTGTAAGCCAGGCTATCGGCCGCTGCGGCGAGGAATCGACATTTACGGTTGTAGCCCTTCGCAGTGTCGGCATTCCGGCAAGGCAGGTATACACCCCCCGATGGGCGCACACAGATGACAATCATGCCTGGGTAGAGGCATGGGCAGACGGGCAATGGTATTTCCTCGGAGCCTGCGAGCCGGCGGCGGATCTGAATATTGCATGGTTCAACGCTCCGGCGTCAAGAGGAATGCTGATGACAACAAAAGTTTTCGGTCCTTACGACGGACCGGAGGAAATATTGAAAACCGAACCCCTTCTCACCACCATAAATGTCACTTCCAATTACGCGCCCACAGATGAAATCAAAGTATGTGTGACTGACAGTCGGGGCAATCCGGCTTCAGGAGCGAAAGTGAATTTCTGTATATATAATTATGCCGACTTTTTCCCTGCTGCGACCAAAACGGCAGATCGTGACGGGATGGCATCTCTGTCGGCGGGTCTCGGCGATGTCGTCGTGTGGGCGACAGACGGAGAATATTATGGATTCGGAAAGGGAAACTCATCGGCAGGTATAGTTGAGATAAGGATGGACAAGCGGAAGGATTATTCCGGGAGTTTTGAATTTGATATCGTTCCTCCGTCGCAGTCCGGAAAACTCCCGAGAGTAAGTGAGGATGCAGAAAACAGAAACATATGTCGTCTTGCTGAAGAAGACAGCATCCGCATAGCCTACACCTCGACATTTTTTAATAAGGAAATGTCTCGGACGGAGGCTTGCAGACTGGGCGTTGACAGCGTGAGACTGGCGAAGGTTCTCACTGAGGCAAGAGGCAACTGGGAAATGTTGCTTCGTTTCATCGGAGAGTGCAGTTTGGATGAGCGTGGCAGAGCACTGGATCTTCTTTGTGCGATAAGCGAGAAAGACCGACGGGACATAAGTGAGGAAGTTTTGATCGACAATCTCATGAACACCCCCGTCGCGAATCATCCTTTGTATGTGGATTATGTTCTTAATCCCCGTGTCGAGAACGAGGGACTTGTTCCTTACAAAGCGTTTTTCACTGCGGAGATATCACCCGGTATGGCGGATGCCTTCCGTAGAGATCCGGGTTGTCTTGTGGCATGGACGGCTTCAAACATCGCTATTGACACACTTGGAAATCCGTCAGGATTAAGGATGGATCCGAGAGCGGTCTGGCGCACTGCCCAGGCAGATCCCTTGTCGCGTAACATATTCTTTGTGTCAGTGGCAAGAAGCCTCGGCATACCCTCGCGTATAGACCCGGTCACATCGAAGACCCAGTATGCCGGTGAATCGGGAGAATGGATAGATGCAAGGTTTGATGCTGCCGGAGATGAGCGGAAAGCGGATCTGACACCCAAAGGAGACGTCCGGTTGCTCTATACACCCGGCGGACGTCTGGAGAATCCCCGTTATTATTCGCATTTCTCAATATCAAGATTAAACGGAGGGGTGCCTGTCCAGCTTGAATATGGCGAGGGTGACGGACTTAAAGAGATTGCAGCAGAGGGTGTAAGACTCGACTGCGGTGAATATATGCTTCTTACAGGGCGCCGGATGGCTGATGGGTCGGTACTCGCCAGAGGAGAGCTTTTCAATGTGGCGGAGAATCGTGAGACTGCGGTTCCTATGGTAATCCGCGATGACCCGGATGCGTTGTCGGTGATAGGTTCGCTTAATGCGGAGAATATCTATCATGACAAAGCGACCGGCGCAGACAAAAGTATATTATCCACAACCGGTCGCGGCTATTATGTGCTTGCGCTTTTAAAACCTTCGGACGAGCCTTCCGCGCATATCCTCAATGATATTTCCGCGCATAAGGATGACCTGGAGAAGGCAGGCGGTAAAGTGTTGTTGCTTTTCGGCAGCGAAGGGGAGATGAAGCGTTTTGATTTCGATGCATATCCGTCTCTCCCGGCGACGGCGGTTTTCGGAATCGACAATGATGGTGCTTCGTTCAGAGAATTGAGAAACTCATTGAATCTGTCCGGAGAGGAGCGTCCGCTTGTTGTCGTGGCGGATTCCTTTAACCGCGTTGTGTTTGCCACGCAGGGCTACACCATCGGCATCGGCGACAGGCTTGCAGGAATCTTAGCCTCCTTGTCCGAAGTTAAGTGAGATTTTTCCGGTGAGCACTATCATCGAGAAACTCTTTCCGTGGTTCATTATTATCAGAGTGGAGTATAGTCCGGGATTATCGGAAGGTATGCCGTAGATAACAGACTCCTCTTTCTCTGTTTTTGTCCTCATAAGAATCTCGAGGTTCTTGTTCTTGTTTTTGAAACTGTCGAGTTCCTTGTCGGCAAGTTCTATCCCCTCGGGAGTGCGTGCCGTGTAGATATATAGGTCATCGAGGTTTTTGCTGTCATAAATATTCAGCTGGCGGTAGAGGATGTCTCTTGATTTGTTGGAGTTCATCATCATTGCCTTGGACACGTAAATGGTCTCGATGTTCGGGGAATCATACAGTTTGGGAAACAGGTCTGTTGCAGAAGCTGTGATTCCGCAGAGTGTCATGATCATTGACATGACAAACGTCTTTAATGGCATTCTTTTCATAATTCGGATTTAGCTAATGTGTGGTTCATTGATTCGATTATAATGTCCGGGCGGTCGCACGCACGTTCGGCGGCAAACATGTTTTCTGAAATGATTCCCATTACTCTGTCGAGAATCATGTCTGCCTCCTCCTGATCTGTGACAATGCGTACATTCCCCCGGGGGAGATTTTTTTTCTGTGAGGATGCTGCCGCAAGCCGGTTTTCGACTTTTGCCGACTGCAAGGCGGTTTGCGGAGTGTCGCATTTGTTTTCGTCCGTCATTTCCGGTCTTACCGGAATCATGTGCGGCTTGTCGTTTTCCAGACTGTCTGAAGAATAACTTGCCATTATGGCGGAATTACCGTAATTGGTGTCAATTGAATTCTCAGGGAGACTCACGGCGTTCCATATCATGGTGAAAACCAGCATTACAGCCGCTGCCGCGCTTGCATAATACAAAGCAGTCCACTTCAGAGATCGTTTGTAAGGGCGCTGCTCGGGCATTGCGTCATTTATTCTGTCCGAAAGGTATTCAGGCACAGTTATTTCTTCGGCATTCTCGATGGCGGTGAAGATTTCTTTTTCCATCTCAAGCTCACGCGGCAGAGACTCCCGGCACGAAAACAAATCGGCAAGTTCCATACGCTCCTCCGGGGAGAGAGAACCGTCGTAATAGCCTTGCAGCAGTTCACGTATTCTGATTATATGGGGCGTATCATTCATATTGTTTCAAAAGTTATATCTGTCAATCATTATTTCCCTGATCCTGCGTCTGCCTCTGGAGAGAAGAGCCCGTACGTTTACGGATGTCAGTCCGGTCATGACGGCTATCTCTTCGTTGGAACATCCCATGTAAGAGCTGAGACGGATCACCTCCCGCTGGCTGTCAGGCAGCGATTCCAGAGCGCGTTGTGCGATCTCGAGAGATTCTTTTGATTCCATTCTTTTAAGGAGATTGTCAGGAGCCACGAGGTTCTCCGGAATCTCCTCGCATATGTCGCGGGACCTGAGCAGGGACAGAGCATTGTTTCTTGCAGCAGTCAGGCAATATGCCTTATGATTCTGCGACCGGGATAAATCCTGGTGTTTCTGCCACAATTTCAGAATCGTATCCTGCACTATGTCCGCGGCATCCTCTTCATTTCGCAAAAGGATGAATGCCACGCGGTACATGGCGTCTTGCAAGGGCAATATGTCTGCTCTGAACTCCTGATCGGTCATTATGGAATCTTGTTTGGAAGCAACTGCTTCTGTCTATTATACTCCCGATCTTGATTTTTGTGACAGTTTCTATAGATTCAATTGCTGTCTTACCGATTCTTCGTGAATCTCGGCAAGTATCCTTTTTGTGAAGTCTGCGTTCAATCCTAATTTTGCAGCCGTTTCAACGCGATTGCTTATCAGGGAGTTATATCGTTCAGGCTGAACAACGGGCATATTGTTCTCCTGTTTCAGCCTGCCTATTTCCCTCGCCACCGCCATGCGTTGCGCAAGAATATCCATCAGCCTGTCGTCAATATCGTCGATTTGTCTGCGGAGATCCGACAGGATTTCCTGCGATAAAGTCTCCGGTCTGTCTGCAATGGATTTGATGATATTCCCCATTGCGGAAGGTGTTATCTGTTGCTCGCTGTCGCTTAACGCTGATTCGGGATTGCAATGGCATTCTATTATAAGTCCGTCGAAGTTCATGCGCAGAGCCTGCAAGGCGAGAGACGCGATGAGATCCCGCCGTCCCCCTATGTGTGAAGGATCACATATCATGGTTATTTCAGGGAGTCTGCGATGAAGCTCTATGGGGATGCGCCATTCCGGAATGTTGCGGTATACGTGTTCGCCATATGAAGAGAATCCCCGGTGAATCGCGCCTATCCGTCTGATGCCTGCGCCATAGATGCGTTCTATCGCCCCTATCCACAATTCAAGGTCTGTGTTTACCGGATTCTTGACCATCACGGCAAGTTTGTCGCGCCGGTGTGCCGGCAATTGTATAAGGAAATCTGCGATTTCCTGCACGGCAAAAGGGTTGGCGGAGGTTCTCGCTCCTATCCACACCGCATCAATGCCTGCATCCATGGCATCGGCGAGGTGTCTTGCCGACGCAACCTCGGTGGAGACCAGCATTCCGGTCTGCCTCTTTGCTTCCGCGAGCCATTCAAGGGCAGGGGTTCCCATGCCTTCGAATCCGCCTGGTTTGGTGCGCGGTTTCCAGACTCCGGCACGAAAGATGCGTATACCCTCATTCTTAAGGGCATGGGCGGCATCCAGAACCTGCGTCTTACTTTCGGCGCTGCAGGGACCGGCAATCACCAGAGGTCCTCCTGCGGTATATTCCTCCGGGAACAGAGGTTTTAGCTCAGATATCTTCATAAACACACTC
>CAMWMW010000153.1 GCA_947175455.1 uncultured Porphyromonadaceae bacterium
TTATCGGCGCCACGATCATGCCCGTCGGGGGCGGCCAGGGAGTCGCCACTGACGCTGACGGTAAGTTTACACTCAAAGTGCCCGCAAACGTGAAGCAGGCAAAAGTAAGCTATGTCGGTTATGCTACGCAGACTGTGGCTATTCGCGACAATATGGTGGTAAAACTTGCAAGTTCCGATTCAGACCTTGATGAACTTGTGGTGCTCGGTTACGGTTCCGCCAAGAAACTCGGTTCCGTTGTCGGCTCCGTTGCCGTAGTTGGAGAAAAACAGCTTGAGAATATCCCTACCGCTACATTTATTGACGCACTTCAAGGTCAGGTTGCCGGTTTAAGCGTGCTTTCATCAACAGGTGAACCCGGCGCTCCAAGCACCGCAATGCGTATCCGTGGTGTAAACTCACTTCAGGCGGGAAATACTCCGCTCTTTATTCTTGACGGAGCACCTGTGTCATCAACTGTGTTTACAACACTCAACCCTAATGACATACAGAGCATCACCGTTCTTAAGGATGCTGCTTCAGTGGCGATTTACGGTTCACGTGCAGCCAATGGTGTTGTGGTCATCACATCAAAGAAAGGCGCTATGGGCGAGGCTCCCAAAGTAACAGTGCGTGCCAACTATGGGTGGTCGCAGATGGTTGAAGACGGAGTCGAGATGATGAGTTCCCAGCAATATATAGAGTTCCGCGACAAGATCGGCATCCCGGTAACAGATGAGGTCCGCAATCTTGTAGACAAATACGGCATCTCCACAAACTGGAGAGATGAGATCTTCAGGTCTGCGGCTCCTACATATTCCGTAGATGCATCGCTCAGAGGCGGCAGTGAGATTGTAAACTATTACCTTTCTCTCAACCATTTCGATCAGGATGGTATCGTAAAGCATTCCAATATGCGTCGCGAGACACTGAAGGCTGCTTTGAACGTTAAAGTAAACAACTGGCTGCGTGTGGGTCTGCAGACCAATCTCGGTTACACCAAATATGAAACTACGTCAGACGCTGTGACTTCAGACGGTGTCAGCCTTAACAATCCCATGGTGCAGGCGCGTACTCTTCTTCCCTATGACTCTCCCTATTACTATCACTTTGATGAAAACGGAAATATAGTTTACGGTGACAGAGCGGCACGTATGCATTATTCAGTAAACAAGCCGTATTCACAGGATTTCCAGGCAAGTATCTGGAACCGTTATCGCACACGTGTCACGGCAAACGCAAACCTTTACGAGCAGATCAATCCGATAGAAGGTCTGACAATCCGCGCCCAGCAGGCTGTTGATGCCTATGACGCCCGTATCAACTGGGAGACTTTGCCGTATGAATCATTCACAACACCTATGGGTGATCACGTGGGTGGCAACAGCGTGCCCGTCGGTTCTGTAAACACAGGAGCGGAGCAGCAGTCTTTCTCAAGATATTATTCTTTCACTTATACAAACACGGCTGAATATACATTCAACGTGAACGATATGCATAATTTCACTGTGCTTGCAGGTGAAGAGTCAATAATAAGCAAGACCGATGGATTCGGCGCGTTTGTGACCGGTTATACAGACAAGCGCACCATGTTGCTTACACAGGGTGTGACAGTCACTCCTTCCAATCTTACGCATTCCATCGTAAAAGAGTCTTTCAATTCTCTTTTCTTCAAACTGAACTACGATTTCGACAACAGATATTTCTTTGAAGCTACTTACCGTCGCGACGGAAGCTCCAAGTTCGCACCGGGACACCGTTGGGCAAACTTCTTCTCTGTAGGCGGCATGTGGAACGCAAAGAACGAGAAATTCCTTGAACCTGTAGACTGGCTTAACGAACTAAATGTGCGTATAAGCTACGGGACCACCGGTAACTCTTCAATCAACAACTACCTCTATTTCGGTACTGTCGGACCCTATGCAAACGGTTATGGACAGGGACAGAACTCCTGGGGTCTTTCAAATCCTGCCAATCCTGACCTGACATGGGAGACTGTGAAATCTTTTGATGTCGGTCTTCATTTCAAAGTGTTGAATATTCTTTCCGGAGACATCGATTTCTATAAGAAAACGACAACCGACATGCTCATGAATATTCCATGGAGTTACACAACCGGATTTGGAGAAGGTACAGGAAACATCGGTTCCATGACCAATACGGGTGTCGATGTCTCTCTCAACGCCGACATTGTCCGCACAAAAGACTGGTATTGGGGAGTACGCGCCAATTTCAACTACAACAAGAATGAAATTACCGAACTTTTCAACGGACGAGACTATTACACTCTGGGCGCTACCGGCACACGCTACGAGGTCGGGCATTCCGCCGGCGAGTATTATGTAGTGCGTTATGTCGGTGTCGATCCGCGCGACGGCAAGCAGATGTGGCTCGACAAGAATGACAACATCACAAAGGTATTTAACGAAGAGCGTGACGCAGTCATGACAGGCAAGAGCCTGTATGCGCCGTGGAACGGTGGTTTCGGCACAAACCTTCGCTGGAAAGGTCTTGCTCTTCAGCTCGATTTCGTTTGGGCTGCAAAGAAATATATGATGAACAATGACGCATACTTTATGAACAATGCCGCACAGGGCACGGCTGTGAACCAGACTGTAGACATGCTTGACGTATGGACAAAACCCGGCGACATCACCATGCACCCGGGTCCGTCGGAGACTGTGCAGTTTGACGACCGTCTTGTGGAGGATGCTTCATTCATGCGTCTCAAGAACCTCACGCTTACATATTCACTTCCTTCGAAATGGATGAAAGCGGCAAGACTCGACAACGTGACCTTCCATTTCACAGGTCGCAATCTCTGGACTGTCACCAAGTATACAGGATTCGATCCCGAGCCTTCGACCAACATGTATCAGTTCGCATATCCCAACACCCGTCAGTATGAACTTGGTGTTGAAGTAACATTCTAAACAACATAGAATATTCTCATTATGAAAAAAATATTTTTTAGCATATTTCTGGCTGGGGCACTTCTCTCTTCATGCAGCATGAACGAGCTTCCAACCGGCTCGCTCAGCGATGAGACAGCTATCGAGACCGAGAAGGACGCCATGAAGTTCAGAAATGGTATCTACAACGACATCCGTTCTCTGACAGCCGGTAGTGTGATAACGTATCCGGATATTCAGGCTGACCAGTTCATAGGAACCATTGTGAACGGAAACCGCATGGGACCGATCTCCATCGGCAATATAAACTCTTCGGACAATGACCTCATCGAATTCTGGTCTTCGCCTTACAGCGGCATCGCTGCCGTGAATTACTTCCTTCCCAAGCTCGATGCTGTCATGGCAAAGCCGGGATATTCACAGGCACAGCAGTTTGAGTTGCAGAGATACAGAGGCGAGAGCCACTGGGCAAGGGCATATTTCTACTATTTGCTTACAGAGAAATATTGCAACTCCTATACTGTAATAGATCCCAACACCCCCGACAGCGGTGTTCCGTTGATCATCAGTTACGCGCCCACCGGCGATTACAACGCCTATAAGGGAAGGGCTACCCTCGCCGAGGTATATGCTCAGATAGAAAGCGACCTTGCGCAGGCATATTCAGACCTTTACGCGTATGAAAATTCCGGAGTTGACGGAGCTACGGCAAATCTCACATCGAATGCATCTTACCTGAGCTCATATACTGTCATGGCTCTTCAGGCAAGAATCGCGCTTCTCAAAGGCGACTGGGCAACGGCAATAGACAAGGCAGAGAAAGTCATCGCAGGTCCGTTCCAGCTCAGTGACCCCGACGAGTATCTCAACATGTGGGTGACAGACAGCGGCAAGGAACTTATTTTCGTGCCGTTCGGAAATCTTGACCAGAATGGTTCAGTTCCGGCAACCGGCTCTGTATGGCTGTCTAACAGCAACGGCGTTTTCGATTATGTACCCACGTCCTCAGTTCTTGCTTCTTATGATGCGGCAAATGACATACGCTTTTATTCATTCTTTGAGACAAATGTAATCATCAGCGATGGCAATGAGTTTGTAGCGCCGACATTTGTAAAATTCCCGGGCAATCCCGAGTTCAATACAGGCAGTTCCAATGCCTTCAAGAACAAACCGAAACCATTCCGTCTGAGCGAGATGTATCTGATCATCGCAGAAGCCGGCGCCATGGGTACCGAGGGCGGCAAGGCAAGCGACGCTCTCAATGCTCTGCGCAAGGCAAGAATCGACGGATATACGGACGTTGCCCTGAGCGGTCAGACTCTTCTTACCGCAGTGCGTGAGGAACGTGGCAAGGAACTTATCGGCGAGGGATTCCGTATCAGTGACCTCCGCCGCTGGAAAATGGGCTTCGAGAGAACCGCTGCATATACTGCTGAATATTCTTCGCTTATCGATGTCCTGACACCTGCAAGCGTGCAGAACAAGTACATAGCCGGCGATTACCGCTACCTGCTGCCGATTCCTGTCAAAGAGATCGACGCCAATCCACAGCTTGCGGGACATCAGAACCCCGGATATTAATAAACCAACATTACAAACGTCAAGAATATGAAATATACAAAGATATTCGCTTTAACGCTCGGTATGCTTTCTTTGACAGCATGTTCCGACAACGATGACTTCAACACCGCATCTAACGTTACGGTTGAGATGGCAAACAGCGAAATGACAGTGAATGAAAATGGCGGACTTGTCACCATTCCCGTCAAACTGTCAGGCGAAGCAAACGGTCCGGTCAAGGTTCAGCTCAAGGTTGAAGGATGCGGTGAGATACCTGCAGTGCCATATGTCGAGACAAACGGCAAATGGGATGGCAATTATATTGTAAGTTCCGAAACCCTCAACATCCCCAAGGGCGAGACATCCGTAAGTGTGGAGATCAGGCTTATCGATGATATTCTGGAGACAGGCGACCGCACGTTCTCCGTGACAATCGTATCTTGTGAAGGCGCAACAATCGGAAACAACGCTTCAACGCTTGTGACTGTCGCGGACAATGAATCTCTGCCGATTTACCAGCTGATCCAGGGAGACTGGAAGATGAGTTATATCGACAGAGACGGCAACAAGACATCTGCCAATTTCACGATTACCGGATATGATGAAGGAACCGAGGAATTCAAAGCCGGAATGCTGGAATTCGGAGGTATTGCAGCCGATCTCTTCAACACAACCGAAATCTGGGTGCCGATGTATCTCATAGAGGATGATCCTGACAGTGATAAACCTTATGTGGTTGTCCCCACACCCCAGCCGTTCGCATACTATGACAATGCAAATTATGTATGGCTTTGTGGTTCGACAGCTCCGTTTACCGGTTATCTGGATCTTGCGAACGATTGTATGCTGATAGGAGAATTTGATAAGGAAACGCAGTCAATAACATTCCAGCAGAATGCCAAGATGTGGTATGTGGTTGCTTCGTTCAATTTCAGTTCTGCCCTCGGAAATCTCGGCACATTCCAGAACATGGT
>CAMWMW010000154.1 GCA_947175455.1 uncultured Porphyromonadaceae bacterium
CCTCAAGCGTCGGCACTGTGTGACGAGTTTTGTGTCCTGCCCCATTTTTAAGATAAAGTTTTTTTAATTCATCCAATGTCAGATCCGAGACATTCCCCTTACCGGTAGTTGTGCGGTTGACTGTTTCATCATGCATCAGTACGAGCTGACCGTCCTTGGTCATTCTGACATCAATCTCAACCATATCAACTCCCATATCTATGCAATTACGTATTGCTCTGAGAGAATTTTCAGGTGCATTTCTCCAATCGCCTCTATGAGAGACTACAAATATCCGTTCACTTTCAGGATCATTAAAATCATTCAATATGTCATGGACATCAGCATTGGCAATATTACAAGAATAAATGCAAAAGAAAAAAAGAATTAAAAAAACTATCATTGTTGTAGTTATTTATAAGCTTATGGAAATACAAGATGCAGAGGCATGACCCAGCATACCCCCGCATCTTGGGTTATATTACAGAACTACCTTTAGATTCTGTTGGAATCCAACTCCATTTACCTTGATCACGTAGCATCCGTGTTCAAGATTGCCGAGTTCTATTGCAACACCTTCGGACATGCCGCTCATCACTATTTGTCCGGAAGTAGTATAAACAGAATATTCGGAGACAAGATCCTGTGGTAAAACGAGTCGCCCGTTTTTCACATAAACTATTTTAGTGGCAGATAAGGATTCTGTTATTTTTGTTGACCTTCCATCGTTTTCGTATGCTCCGATGAATGCGTTTCCAGTGAGATTTCTTTTTGC
This sequence comes from uncultured Porphyromonadaceae bacterium, assembly GCA_947175455.1. Lineage (GTDB taxonomy): Bacteria > Bacteroidota > Bacteroidia > Bacteroidales > Muribaculaceae > Lepagella. Next base: position 755 of record CAMWMW010000154.1, read on the forward strand.
ACCTCTCTGATCATAAAGCAGAGTTCCGTTTTTCTCTCCATCGTTATCAAGATCAACATCGAGATATGATTCTGAAAGATTCTGAGCAGGGAGAGATTTTATGGTCAAGCCATCAAAATCAATATTCTCGCCATGCGCCTTGACTGTCATTGTATAACCACCGTTATTCACACAATTGGAATTCACTTTGCCATCCGAATGAGAGCAATCGAACACGTCTGCAAGCTTTGCCATACCTGATGCCCGATCCAGTCCGGCTACAATATCATTTCTTTCAGGAGTTACTATCATATTGTCGTAGCTGGTAAAGAAATTATATTCTTTGGAATTGATCACACCTGCATCCAATTTGAAAAGGTCTCCATATCCACCAAGAGAATAGTTTCCTGCAATTACGTTGTTTGCGAGGAATAAAGTGCCTTGGCGCGCAAACACAGCGCCTCCCATCTGATCCGAAGGCTCTCCACTTGCCTGATAACCTTCCACACTATTGCCTATTATAGTGTTGTTTATGAGATTGACACCACTCTTGGCGCCTGTATATACATATACACCCGATCCTCCGACAAGAGTTTTTCCGGTTGTATTGCCAGAAATGGCATTTCCTGAGAAAGTATTGTTAACCAATGTGACGGGTGGGTTAGCATAACTCTTGTTATATACTGTAAATGTACCGTAGGTTTCTGAATGGTTATCAGTAAATGTATTTGCAGCAAAATAGCATCCCAATGCATTATTGAAGAATACGCCACTTCCGGAAGTTGATTTGTTATGGTCAAAATGGCAGTTGGTTATCGAAACATAAATGTCACCTTTGATATACATGGCGCCTCCATCGCCCGATCCCTGGTTTCCGTAAAGTCTACAACGATCCATCGTCAGATTGCCTTTCACACAAAGACCACCGCCGCCTGCAGAGTTTTTACAGTAGTTACCGGTAATTTCACAGTTTTCCATTGTAACTGCAGCACCGATATACATCCCTCCTCCAGTATCAAGTTTTGAATCTGTCATATCTGCATATCCACCCTGCAAGACAAGATTTTTGAGGACAACATTCGCATTCGTAGCCACAGTCATGACACGCGTGCAATTATCTTCAAAATTGGAAAGGAGCATACCGCTTTCTGCATCATATACGTCATCGCCATTCACATCGGCAGAAAGAAGTGATTTTCCTTCTGCTGTAGAGAAAGAGGCATCATAGCCACCGATAATGCTTAGCTCCTTTTCAACGATTTTGAACGTGGATTTTCTCGGATCATCAAGCAGATCTGGAAGATATTTCCCTTCTGTCATCTTAATCACATCACCACTCCGGGCCGCCTCGATTGCAACGCTCAGTGAATTGTAAGGTTTCTCTTTTGAACCGTCGCCGTCGGCTGCGGAATTGCTGTTCACATAGATGTCTGAGGCAAATGCAGAAGATGCCAATGCCAATCCAGACATAATAAATAACGTTTTTTTCATTTTTGATTTATTTGGTCAGTTGTTAAAATATTTCAGGGTAGAGTTATCTTTCTTTGATACAGCGCATATGATATAGACACCTTTGGGAAGCGTTTTCATGTCTATTTCATTTACATCTCCGGTTCGATAAACAGTTCCAGAGAGATCAGATACTGTTGTAAAGACATCTGCAGATCCGTAAATTTTTATTATTCCATTTCCCGAATCGGAAATTTTTAAATCGGAGGATGAAGCCACATCGCTTATGCCTGACATTTCAAAACCTTTGATATCAAGCGTGTCCTCACCCTCATTAAGCTTATAATAGAACATCACACAGTAGTTATGCAAAGGATAAGGTTTGCCATAATACGTGTCTCGACGGTCAATCGGTTCATATTCTGGTCTAAGTGTTGTTTCTGACGGATCTCTTGGATAAATAAAATTTCCGGAGTCATCTTTCTTATCAAGATCTTCATAAACGGGATATGCAACGGCATTATCACTATCCCTGAGATTGCCATGTCCATTCGTGTCCTTTCCTGCATAACCAATCTCGACATATCCATCAATATCTGTATCCAAAGAAATTTTCACATTTGTGGTTCCTTCAATACTGACCTGTGAAATAGTTTTTCGACCTGTTTTATCCTTAACGACAAAACCAAAGTCTTTTACCGGAGCCTGGTGTTTAAGTTCAAAACATAATGGTTCTACTGGAATGTGGAACTTTATTTCCAATGTCCTGGCATCCGTCTTTCTTATTGATGTCGGCTGAAGAGGTTTGAAATCTTCGCCAAGAATCACAGTTTTACAGAATACCTTTCCAAGCATTTCTCCATACCATCTGTAACCGTTTGGATCAAGATGACCTCCTCTGTCGGTAACAGGATAAACGGGACCGGCACAAATAATGTCATCATATTCGTTAGAAGCTTCGAGTTGCGCCATCGAGATTCCCCCTTCAAAGGTGTCACACCATTTTTGTCCGGATGTCTGATAAGTAATAAACAAAGGTTTTTGCTGTGCGTAGAGGTCAGCTATATCATTTTGCATGTTGTTTTTAAGTATCAACAACAATTCCTTGTATCTATCTTTATCGGTGGTACTTTTGGAATTTGGAGTCAAACCCATTCGTTCCTTATAGTTGTATTCTCCCTGCATCCAGAATATGGCAGGACAGAAGATCGTGTGATTGCCGCATTTTATAATTTCTGAAGCTGATTTGACAGTTTTTAGAAAGTCTCCATACAAATATTCTGTATGTGTTGCTTCTTTAGACAGTTGTTCTATAGTTTTGCCGTCACTTCCACATGAGGTTGCAATGATAGGATCATATTGTGACAATGCATTACGAATATGATTTGCGGTTCCAATAATAGGATTTTCACACTTGGCGCCATTGGCTCGTGTTTTTTTATAACCGTTGGCTACATCATATAAAGAAACTGATGCTTTCAATGGGGTAAGTTCGGAGAATGAAGTGTTTCCACGATTAATCCATACCTGATTTCCAATCATAAAATTATTATCACATGGAACCACCGACAAGGGAGGATACGACTGGTAGCCCTCGCTGAGACTCTGCCCATACATTATCAAGTGTATGTAGTTGTCTCCCTTTGCAGTATTTGTAATGCAAAACAATACAAACACTGCAAAGGATATCATTCTATATTTAATTGTCATTATCAGATAATCATTTTATTTGTTTTCATATCCGGGGTTTTGATAAAATCCGGGATTGTCGACAAGTTCAAGTTCACTTTTGGGAATAGGATAGAGATAATCATTGCGGCTAATGTTGATTCCTACTTTCTGCAATGCCTCTTCTGCCGTCTCTGTCCTTATAAGATCAAACCATCTGAGAAGTTCCAACGGGAATTCAAGTCTACGCTCGAGATAGACAGCCTGACGAAATGATTCCTGATCACTTAGATTTGCCGGAGTGTAGGTCGGTGCTTTGGAGCGTGTGCGTACCAGATTCAGATAGTAGAATGCATCTCCGCGTGCACTGGGATTATACTCTATTTCATTTAAAGCCTCGACATACATGAGGAGCACATCGGCATATCTGATTATAGGCTGGTCAAATCCTACTTTTTGTGTTATCGGATCGAATGTATCATAGAATTTTACAAAAGGAGAGTTGTCGGAGTCTACTTTATTTGATTCAAGAAGAGCAAGGCGCTCATCTTTAGCCGGCACAGTAGCATAAAGTTTTCTCAGGTTCGGATCAAGCAATTGTGCGCTCTTATAATATGTCGGGAAAGATCGGCCTTCATCGACAATACTTTTTTCATATCGCACTATAAACACCATTTCCGGGTTTAATTTATTATCCACACTGAAGACCTTGGCAACAGGATTGACAAGAGAATATACATTCTTATAATCGACATTGATGAAATCAGAAAGCAGGTCGCGACATTCCACCCATTTTTTCTGAGTGAGATAAACCTTGCCAAGCAAAGCGGCTGCAGCACCGGAAGTAGCTCTTCCTTTCTGCAAATCACTGCCATATATTACCGGAAGTTGCGATTTGGCGATAACAAGGTCTTCCTCAATTGCCTTATATACTTCCGATGTGGAATTTCTAATAACATTGCGTGCTTCTTCTGTTGTAATGGGAGTCAAAATCAACGGAACATCACCCCACATCCGCACAAGATTGAAATACATCAATGCCCTGATGAATTTAGCTTCTCCTTCATATTGGAGCTTTATACTCTTACCTTCGAGAATATCAAGATGAGCAAGCACGGTATTACAACGCATGATGGTATTGTAAGATGCTTTCCATACATCTTTAAAAACAGCGTTGTCAGAGCCCGCGGTAAACTTGTCGATATTATAATCACGTCCTGCATTTCCACCGGGATTCTGATCTTCAATATTGTCAGATCTTGTTTCAAGCAAGGTAATGAGATCACCTCCATAAAGGTCTCCGGACTGAAGTTTTGCATAACAGGCGATAACGGCATTATCAATGTCTCCTTCCGAAGTATAGAAATTGACCGTGGATGCAGTAGATTCAGGTTTAAGGTCAAGGAAACTGTCGCAAGATGTCATTGTAACAGATAATGCCGCCAATGCAATCCCTAAATTTATATATTTTTTCATAATTGTTGACAATGTTTAAAAGCTAATATTCAGTCCTACTACAAATGATTTTGCAATAGGATACGTTCCATAATCGATACCGGGCATAAGA
>CAMWMW010000155.1 GCA_947175455.1 uncultured Porphyromonadaceae bacterium
CACTTTTGCCTCAGTCATCTTGCGCCCGGTCGCAACGCGCTTGATGAAACGGTCATAACCGGTCTCGACATATTTCTGCATTATAGACAATTGCTTTTCATCCATCGGAGTGAACAATGTCGGGAAATCTGCCGCCGGGTTGGTTGAGACAGACTGCGGATTAATTCCGAGTTTGTCTGAAAGTCCTTTCACATTGGGAATGAGACCAAAAATGCCGATTGAACCGGTAATTGTCAGAGGATCCGCAAAAATCCGGTCTGCGCCACATGAAATCCAGTAACCGCCGGAAGCCGCATAATCTCCCATCGAGACCGCAAGCGGTTTTTTCTTTGACTGAAAATAATCCAGTGCCTCACCTATCTGGTCACTGCCGAATGCGGAACCTCCGGGAGAATTGACACGAAGCACGAGACCCTTGATCTTGTCATCATCGGCAAGTTTCGTGATAATCGGCACAAGTTTCTGATAATTGATTCCGGTAGATGCCCCGTCCACAATCTCACCTGTGGCATACAGCACTGCGATATTGTTTTTACTGGAATAAGCGTCAGTCCAGGGCAACTGACCTATGAGTGTCGACGGAGAGACAAAATTCAGTTTCTTTTTGTCTATGTCAATAAGCTTCGCAAGCCTTTCATCCATCACTCTTTCATATACAACCTCATCTACAAAACCTGATTCGGCAGCGAAATCAGCAGTAGAAAACATCAGTCCGTTATTGACCAGCGAATCGATTTCGGATCCTGACAGTTTTTTTCTGTTGTCGCAGATGCCGTCTTTCATGAAATCCCACATTGTGGAAAACAACGTGTCAAGCTGTGCTCTGGCGGGTTCACTCATCTGTGTCGAGATATAAGGCTCAACTGCCGATTTGAATGTTCCGACCTTAACGACCTGAAACTCCACACCCAGCTTATCGAAAAGTCCTTTAAGATACATCGATGTGGAACCGAGACCCTGAATGGCTATCTCTCCGTAGGGATTCAGAAAAATTTTATCCGATACAGAGGCGACATAATATGTACCAAGCGTATAGGCATCTCCGTATGCATAGACCTTTTTCCCGGCTTTCTTAAATTCTTTCACCGCCTCGCGGATGGCATTGAAGGTTGCCGGAGATGCAAGCGCCGCGCCACATTTGATATAAAGCGCATCTATATTTTTGTTGTCCGCTCCCTCTTTGAGCCCTTCGACTATCACATTCAATGTCTGGGGTTTCTCGATTCCACCTGACATCAGAGCTGTATAGTTAATCGAACTCGGAGTTTCGGATTCAACAATCGAACCAGAGAGTTCGAGAGTAAGAATCGAGTGTTTTTTTACGCTTGCCACTTCATCAGTACCGTGCATGCCGGCGACAAGTCCGACAGCCACGATTACTCCGACCACCCCGAAAAGGACCAGAGCAATCCATGCTCCGACAAACGAAGAGAGCGTATTAAGAAAGAATTTCTTCAGCATATGGATAATGTTTTTACCTTATAAAGGTACGTTATTTTAAGGAGACTATTATTTGCTTTATGCTATCGGCAAGTTTATCCGCTTCCGCCATCGTCGCAGCTTCGCTGTAAATACGGATAATCGGTTCGGTATTTGACTTGCGGAGATGAACCCAGCTGTCTGCGAAATCGATTTTAACTCCATCTATATCGTTTACCTCCTCGTCAGCAAAATGCAGTTTGACAGCCTCGAGAATCTTATCCACATCAATATCAGAAGTGAGTTCAATCTTATTCTTTGCAATCTCATAACGTGGAAGACCTGCTTTGATTTCCGACACTTTCTTTCCGGACTTTGCCATCATAGTCAGGAATAATGCTACGCCGACAAGTGCATCGCGTCCATAATGAAGTTCGGGATATATGATTCCTCCGTTACCTTCGCCGCCGATGATTGCACCGACCTCTTTCATCTTTGTCACGACATTGACTTCACCCACGGCAGCCGCGCTGTATTCACATCCATGCGAACGGGTTACATCTCGCAGACCTCTCGAACTACTGAGATTCGAAACAGTCGCACCGGGCGTATGTGAAAGCACATAGTCCGCAATTGCGACCAATGTGTTTTCTTCCACAAACATTTCTCCGTTTTCCATGACTATGGCAAGACGATCAACATCAGGATCCACAACGAAACCGACATCTGCTCCGGTTTTGCGCATCACATCTGATATCTCTGTAAGATTTTGCGGTATCGGTTCAGGGGTGTGCGCGAATTTACCTGTTGACTCGCAGTTTATTTCAATGATGTTTTCAACTCCAAGAGCACGCAGAAGCATCGGTATTATCTCGCCGCCTACAGAGTTTATGCCATCTACAGCAACCGTAAGATTGCATTTGGATATAGCATCGGCATCTACAAGCTCCAGAGCCTTGACCATCTCTATATGACGGCTTGCCCAGGTCTCGTTATTGTATACATTTCCCAGAGAAAAGACCTCTGCAAAAGAATACGCGTCATTCTCCGCTCTGCGGATAACTTCTTTTCCCTCCATGTCTGAAAGAAACTCACCATTGTGATTAAGAAGTTTCAAGGCATTCCATTGAACCGGGTTGTGACTTGCCGTGATGATGATACCCCCACAGGCGTTCTCACCGACTACAGCGAGTTCGGTCGTAGGTGTAGAGGCTTTGCCGATATTGATTACATCGAAACCCATAGACATCAGTGTGCCTACAACAAGATTCTCGACCATCTTTCCTGAAATACGCGCATCCCGACCTACGACTATCGCGTTGCTGTCTCCATTGTATGACTCCCTGATGAACGATGCGTAAGCTGCCGTGAAACGGACTACATCCACCGCGCTTAATCCTTCTCCCACCTTTCCTCCGATAGTGCCTCGGATTCCGGATATTGATTTGATAAGTGACACTTCTGTATACTTTTAACGAAATTAATACTTTGAACGAATCAATACTCTGCCTTGAAATATCTTATGTTGTACACATACGGCAGACACGAACTGGCGTCAGACGTGAATCCCTCGGGGGACTTTACAATAAGATTGACCTCTGAATCATAGCCAAGATACTCAAGAGGCACCTGAATGCCTTCTCCATACTGGGTTGTCGAAGTCAGAACATTATTTCCATATACCAGACTCAAACTTGTAGAATTGTCAAAATCCTCTGAATTTCCTTCCCAGACCTCAGACCCGGAAGACTGATAATTTTTCAGATTCAGTCTCATAAAACGGAAATAGACGAGATCTCCCTTTTCCGGTCTGTCGGTATCAGATCCCTTGTTGATGACCTGCATATATACATATCCGTCTTTATCCATTTTATAATATGGAGCATCTTCTCCGACTTCGAAGTCTCCGTTCTGAGGAATCTCAAGCGATACGATATGCTGGGCAAGATACCAGTTCACCGCATGCTCCTCTTCTGTCAGAAGTTCGGAATAGCTCTTTGTCTCTTCACAACTGCTCATCGCAAACATGATGCCTGTCAGCACCGATGCCATTACTATCTTTGTATTTATTCTCATTTATGATGTTGATATTAATTCTTTTTTACAATATTACAAAACTCCGGACTCGGGTCACTGCTGACGGACATCCAGTTTCTCAAAACGTTTTGGAAGATACCTGTCATACCTGTCAAGATTCTTTATCAGTAATTCACGGCATTCTTCAAGGGTTCCGTGAAACTCGCCTCCCGACGCCTGAAGATGTCCTCCCCCGTTGAAAAGCTCGGAGCAAATGCGGGAAACAGGGAAATTCACCTTGCTGCGCGCCGACACCTTTATGCAGTCGGGATCCTCACGCATGAATATTGAATACACCATACCCCGTATATTCAAAGCCTCGTTCACAAGACCTTCCGTATCTCCCTTCTCATAGCAGAAACGATCAAGTTCCTCTTTTGAGAGTGTGATAAGACATCCTCTGTGTTCGGGGAAAATTTCAAGTTTCTCGCACACTGCATATGCTTTCAGCCTGAGACTGTCGTAACTGCAGGCTTTGACACACTCCTCTATGATCTTACCTTTTTCCGCACCCTTTTCCATAAGTCTTGTCAGGATCTCATATACCTCCGGATTCTTGCAATTGACAGTAAAATTCTGTGTATCCGTTATAAGTCCTGTCAGAAGACATGTGGCACAATTCCTGTCGATATCACTGTATAGACCGCATGCGGCTATGATTCTGAACACAAGCTCACATGTCGAAGACATCTCCGGATAAGAGAACTCTACCGCGCAATCGATATCAGGTCCCTCATGATGGTCTATAAGCACTTTACGCGCTGACGCACCCTGTATGAGAGGAGCGAGATGATCCTGTCTCGAAGGCTTGTTGAAATCACAACACAGTATCAGGTCACTCTCTTCTACAAGACGGCTGCAATAAGGGTCATGTCTCGTATAGACAGCAATCTCATTGAAATCAGGTAAAAAACGCAATGATCTTGGCGGGACATCCGGCACAACCACAGATGGCTGTTTGCCGATGCTCTTGAGAAGATGCCAGAGACCGAGTGTGCTCCCGATGGCATCGCCGTCAGGATGCACGTGGCATGTAAGAACGATTTTTTCGCTCTGTTCCAATAGAGTAGAGAACTCCTTTACACTCGTTGGATTTAACACTTTGTTCATACAAATGATTTCAATCCACAAAGATAATAATTATTCCACAAATATTTAACATTTTCGCGTTAAAACGCGTCAAAGACCATAAAAAAGACTCCGGCAGACACCTCTTTGGAAATTTATGACTAATTTTGTAAATAAAAAAATATGAATATGACTCCGCTGCATACCAAAGAAGATAAATTGCGCGCCCTTGGCGATTTCCTCGATGTACTTGACACTCTGAGGGTTCAATGCCCGTGGGATGCCAAGCAGACCAATGAGTCGCTGCGCCCTAACACAATAGAGGAAGTCTTCGAGCTCGCTGACGCCCTCATTACCGACGACATTCCCAACATTCGCAAGGAGCTTGGCGATGTCCTGCTGCATGTGGCTTTCTATTCACGCATCGCAGAGGAAAAGGGCAACTTCGACATTGCCGATGTGTGTGACTCTCTGGTAGAAAAACTCAAATTCAGACATCCCCATATCTATGGCGATGTCAATGTAAGCAACGCGGAAGAGGTGTCTCAGAATTGGGAACAGATAAAACTTCGCGAGAAAAAAGGCAACAAGACAGTCCTCGGAGGTGTGCCTTCTGCTCTGCCGGCATTGATAAAGGCAAGCAGAATTCAGGAGAAAGCACGCAACGTAGGCTTTGACTGGGAGGAGCGCCGCCAGGTGTGGGAGAAGGTCAAGGAAGAAATAACCGAAGTAGAAATGGAAATTGAAAACAACGACAACCCGGATGCGCTGGAATCGGAATTCGGAGATTTGCTGTTTTCCGTGGTCAATGCCGCAAGGCTCTATGTCGTAGATCCTGAGACCGCT
>CAMWMW010000156.1 GCA_947175455.1 uncultured Porphyromonadaceae bacterium
CGCGTTTCATATGTCGCGCGGCTCTCGGACAAATCGATGGCGCCCGCATAGAGAGTCTGGGTATCGCGACAAGTTATGCCTATGAAAAATATTCAGGGAATGATCTCGACAGTTTCGGCGATGAATATGATAATTTCGTTTCTTCTCTCCCTCTTGCGGACAAGATGCGGATGTATGTCATGGCTGGTGTCGAGGATCCGCAGGGACTCGGTCTGCAGCTGGGTCTCGAGTATATGCAGTCCGTGCGCGAGAACAATCTTTCGGTAGATGATGTGAAGAGGGAACTCAAGGCATTCAGGCAGGCATGCGGCAACGACAGCAATACATATAAAAGGTTTATCATCGGCTTCCGGACTGTGCTTGAGGCAGACAGCGGCAGAGACATGCCGAAAGCCATCTATGATAATTTTATCAATTACGAGTAATTTTTTGTAGATAACGGCTTGTAGATAACAGCTACAAGTAAATATTATTACATAATATGAAATCATTTTCAGAGTATTCTGCTTTGATCGAGAAGTCTCTGCGTGAACTTGAGTTTCCGCAGGGAGTCCTTTCCTCTCTATATGAACCCATATCCTATGCCCTGTCGGCGGGAGGCAAGAGGCTTCGTCCGGCACTCGTCCTGATGACTGCCGATGCGTTCGGCGGTGATACGGAGGCTGCTTTGCGTCCGGCTATGGGTGTCGAGATGTATCATAATTTTACGCTCCTGCATGATGACGTGATGGATAATTCGGACACTCGTCGCGGGCGTCCGTCCGTTCATGCCAAATGGGATGTCAACACCGCGATTCTTTCCGGCGACACTATGCTCACTCTTGCGACACAGCTCATATCGGAAGTCGCCGATGAAAATCTCCGCAAGGTGCTTGACGCGTTCAATGCAATGGCAATACGTGTGTATGAGGGGCAGTGTCTTGACATGGATTTCGAGAATCGGGAGGATGTGACCATCGATGATTACATACGCATGATCATGGACAAGACAGGCGCGTTGCTGGGCGCTTCCGCCATGATCGGCGCTATAATCGGAGGTGCATCTGATGAAGACGCGGCGCGGATGTATGAATACGGCATGATGCTCGGTATCGCTTTCCAGATTCAGGACGACTGGCTTGATGTGTTCGGAGATTCCAATACATTCGGCAAGCCTATAGGAGGCGATATCAATAACAACAAGAAATCGTTTCTTATGCTGAGCGGTCTTTCCGACACATCTGCCGATGGCACCGCTTTGCGCGATGCGCTTCGTCTTCCCTCCGGAGATACGAAAGTCAAGGTTGTTACGCGTCTGTATGAAAAGATGGGAATCTCCGAGTTGTGCAAGAAAGAGATTGCGCGTTACGGGTCGAAAGCGCTCGCCGCTCTTAAAAAGGTAAACATCGATGACGAGTCAAAGGAGCCTTACCGTAAACTTCTTGACAAACTTACAGGACGCAAGAGATGACAGACACGCATACACATCTGTATATGGATGCATTTGCCGGTGAGGAGTGCGCTGTCGTGGAGCGTGCGCTTGCCGCCGGAGTCGGCAGGATGCTTTTCCCCGGAGTGTGTCCGGAATCACATGAAGCCATGATGGCGCTTCACCGGAAGTTTCCGGACTGCACTAAAGTCTCGCTCGGGTTGCATCCGACGGAGGTCGGAGATGACTGGAGCGAGGTTCTTGACGGCATGGAGTCCCTTCTTGAGGAAGGCGGTTTTGCCGCCATAGGTGAGATCGGCATCGACAGACATTGGGATTCTTCCCGAATAGATGCGCAGAAAGAGGCGTTTGCACGCCAGCTTGAATGGGCGTGCCGGTATTCGCTTCCTGTGGTTATACATTGTCGTGAAGGTGTGGAAGAAACGCTTGAAGTGCTGGGTAGGTTTGAAGACAGGCTTCCGACACTGGTTTTCCACAGCTTCACTTCCGGGACGGAGGATGTGAGGCGCATTCGCGAGATCTGCGATCCTTATTTCGGGATAAACGGAGTTGTCACATTCAAGAATGCCGCCCCGTTACGCGAGGCATTGCCCGAAATAGGCATAGACAGGATGGTGCTTGAAACCGACGCGCCATATCTTGCTCCGGTGCCGCACCGGGGCACACGCAATGAAAGCGCGTACATTCCCCTGATCCGCGATTGTGTGGCAGCCACGCTCGGCATGCCGGCGGACGAGGTTGAAAGGATCACGGATGCCAACGCTTCGAAGATATTCGGAGAATAACAGAAATTTACGCGTAAGTTGCGGAGTCGGTGATTCGCTCCGCGACAGTCAGTTTTGTCAAACCTCTAAAAACAGTATAACTTGATATCGTTTCCGTTACAGCAGCCTGTGGCAATTTTTCTGGTAGTGCTTTTGGTGATACTGCTGGGTCCGTTGGTTTTCCGTCCGCTGAAGATACCATCGATAGTGGGCATGATAATCGCCGGTATTGTGATCGGTCCTTACGGACTGAATCTGCTTGAACGCGACACGAGTTTCAAGATATTCGGAGAGGTCGGCATTCTCTACATCATGTTTCTTGCAGCTGTGGAGATCGATATGTTCCATTTGCGGAAATCATCCAAGAAGGGGCTCATATTCGGTCTGCTGTCGTTTTCGTTGCCGATGGCGGCAGGCATATTCGGCTCTCACTACGCATTCGGCGTGGGCTGGACCACGGCTGTGCTTATAGCCTCGATGTATGCGTCCCATACGCTTATTTCATATCCGGTTGTCAGCAAGTTCGGGCTGTCGAATGTTCCGGCAGCGGTGATTGCCGTGTTCGGCACGATTGTCGCTGTTCTGCTTTCGCTTCTTACGCTCGCCCAGGTGGTCTCGGTGAAGATAAACGGCGGCTTCGATATGGCGGAACTGTGGAAACTCGGAATCCTGATGGTGATATATATGTTTGTGGTAGGATATTCTTTCCCGTGGCTGACGCGTCGCGTTTTCGGTCATAACAATGATCCGATCACCCAATACATATTTATCCTCGCGCTTGTGTTTGTCGCATCGCTTCTTGCCAACATAATCGGACTGGAAGCCATTTTAGGGGCATTCTACGCCGGTCTTGTGCTCAATCCGATGATTCCCGGCAGATCAGGGCTTATGAAAAACATAAAATTTGTGGGGAATGCCATATTTATTCCCTATTTCCTCATAGGCGTAGGAATGCTTATCAACGTAGGGGTGATATTCAAGGGGTGGGGTGTCGCCTGGATCGCCTTGAACATGACCGGTGTCGCGTTGTCTGTCAAATGGCTTGCGGCTTTCATCGCGTCACGTTTCTTCGGACTCGACGGAGCCGACCGCAGACTGATGTTCGGTCTGACATCGGGAAAAGCAGCGGCAACGATTGCCGCCACCATGATCGGTTTCCAGTACGGTCTGCTTACGGAAGATATCATGAACGGAGCGGTAGTCATGATTCTTATCTGCTGCATTGTCTCCACAGTAATAACCGAGCGGGCTGGAAAGCAGATAAGGATGCGTATCACAGCCGAAGAGCTCAGCCATGACGAGCTTGTGCCCGGGGAATATGCGCGGCAGGTTGTCGCCGTTGCCAATCCTGTGACTTCTGAAGGAATCATGCGTCTGGCTCTTTTTATGCGTGCACCGGAAAACAAGAACCATATCACGGCGCTTTTCGTGCGCAGCAATGACGATTCGCGAATCGCCCAGATGGGTCGCAACGCTCTTCAGAGCGCAGTGTCGGTTGCCGACGGAATGGATGTGGAGATAAAGACTATCGAACGGTTTGACCTCAATGTCGTTTCCGGACTTACGAATGTTGGACATGAGGAAAGAGCCACGGAACTTGTCATCGGTCTTCACCGCAAATCGAATGTAGTGGATACATTTTACGGCACCATGATAGAGCAGTTGCTGAAGGCGACAAACAAGATGATACTCATGTCGCGTTGTTTCATTCCGGTAGATACCGTCAGCCGTATTATCGTTGCCGTGCCCGAAAAAGCAGAGTTTGAGACAGGTTTCAAACTCTGGGTGATGCGGGTGGCAAATCTCGGAGCGCAGGTAGCAGCGCGTCTTGTCTTCATCGCTTATCCCGCCACAGCTGAATTTATCCGCAATGTCATCAACGAAGGAGGATTCGAGGTCAGACATGACTATCGCACGATGGATACCTGGGATGATTTTATTCTGTTGTCATCAGAAGTAGAGGAGGATGACCTTCTGATAGTGGTTGCCGCACGCAAGGGGTCCATTTCCTACAGTTCGGATCTCGAGAGCCTTCCTGTTTTCTTAGGAAGGCATTTCACCCGACACAATCTCCTTGTCATATACCCGAGACAATATTGAGAACAGTGTATCCGATACAGTATTGCGACAGGCAGGGCGCGTGTTCCGCAATGTCATTATCTCATTTTGTCGAAATAGTCAGGGTCGCCGACAACCCATATCGCGTCTCCCGGGCGAAGCGTCATGTCCGGTCCCGGCTGAATGAACTCGTCTTCGCCTCTCTGCACTTTCACAATCATTGAATAGTAATCTTTCTGTATGTTGGTCTTGCCAAGCGGCATGCCAACTATAGGCGAGCTGTCGGTGAGACGTATGCTTTTGAGTTCCGCCTTGTGTTGAGTGGGAGCCACCGAGCTGCATGCCTGTTCGAATGCCTCGATATCCTCGTTGAGTTTCTTCAGCTGGTCATCGCTCCCGATCACCCCGAGAATATCACCCGGAAATATGCGTGCCATCGGCGAAGGGAGAGGCATATAGTCGTCACCGCGCTGAATGCTCGATATGCTCACACCATAGTCATCGCGCAGTCTGGAATCCTTGATTTTGTCGCCGACAAACGGAGCGCACTGACCGATCTGTATATATGCCTGATGCATGTCGTCCACAAGGTTGTTGTTTGTGCCCAGCCGTGTGTTTTCCCGGCTGTTGAGATTGTTCATGAATCGTTCTTCCATACGGTTGTATCTCTGCATCAGTTTTGTGGAAGCGAAGACCATGATGAGTATGAAGCACCCTCCGCCGACAAGCCATCCTGTTATAGAAGAGTATGCGAGAGTCGTGAAATAAGTGATGAAGAAAAGAGCCAGAAGGTATCTGACTATCCGCATGGCTACCAGCGGAACGTCATAAAAACTGGCAGACCTGTGCAGACGCATCCTTTCGTCCGGTTTTGTGGTGCTGAAACTCATTGCCACAAGAAACGGCAGCATTCCGGCGATGGTGATGACCGTTGCCGCGAGATGCCCCCAGCGGGGTATGTAATCCTCCATAAGAGGGAAAAGGAAAGTGCGGGAGAAAAGTATCTCGGCAAGCAGAATCACGGAGTAAAGCAGAATGCGCCATACATACCGTTTGATTATGGCGATCCACAGCTGTTTAGTCTCGTCGGAGTCCACGACCGGTTGTGAAGAGCTCGATATAACGACGTGGAGGCCCGGGGGAAGGTTCTTGTC
>CAMWMW010000157.1 GCA_947175455.1 uncultured Porphyromonadaceae bacterium
CTCTATCTCCACTTTTCTATAATCTATTATTGATTCCATATCATACTTTTCAAATCATGAATACCGGACAAATCACAAGAATCTGCCTAACCGAATATATTTTTGAACACCTCTTCCACTTTCCCCACCTCAATGATATTGATATTGAATGTGTCTTTTATTCCCTTGAGATTCCCTTTGGGAATAAGTATTGACTCGAATCCCAACTTCTGAGCCTCGGAAACCCTCTGCTCTATACGAGTGACTGTGCGGATTTCTCCGGACAGCCCCACTTCTCCGGCAAATGCCCACTTCCGTTCAATGGAGATGTCGAAATTCGAGCTCATGATTGCAGCCACAACCGCCATGTCGAGTGCCGGATCAGCCACCTTCAGACCGCCCGCGATATTCAGAAACACATCTTTTTGCGACAATTTGAATTTCGCACGTTTCTCAAGCACGGCAAGAAGCATATTGAGCCGGCGCTGGTCAAAACCGGTTACGGAACGCTGTGGCGTTCCATAGGCGGCAGAAGACACAAGAGCCTGCACCTCTACCATGAACGGTCTTATACCCTCCATTGTGACACCTATTGCGATTCCGCTCATCTCTTCGTCCCTGTTTTCCGAAAGAAGCATCTCCGAGGGATTCTTCACTTCTTTAAGTCCCTTCTGCACCATCTCGTAGATACCTATCTCGTTTGTCGAGCCGAACCGGTTCTTTATCGACCGCAATATCCTATAAAGATATTGTCTGTCGCCCTCGAACTGCAGCACAGTGTCAACAATATGCTCAAGCACTTTCGGTCCGGCTATGGCGCCGTCCTTGTTGATATGCCCCACGAGAATGACCGGGACACCGGATTCTTTGGCATACCTGAGCAGCGATGCGGTGCATTCCCGAACCTGCGATACACTTCCCGCCGCCGACTCAATCTCTGACGAACAGATTGTCTGTATTGAATCAACCACTATCAGAGAAGGCGACACATTCTCAATCTGAGTGAAAATGTTGTCAAGATTTGTTTCACACAATATAAATGTGTCTTCCGATATTTTTCCGAGCCGGTCAGCCCTGAGTTTTAGCTGAGAGGCACTTTCCTCCCCCGACACATACAATATGCGCCGGTTCCGGATTGAGAGAATGTTCTGCAGAAGCAATGTAGACTTGCCGATTCCCGGCTCGCCACCTATGAGAGTCAGACTTCCGGCTACAAGTCCCCCTCCAAGAACCCGGTTAAGCTCGGACGACGGCATTTTCACACGCATCTCTTCCTTGACCTCTATCTCTGACAGCCTCACAGGAGTGCTGCTTCGGACAAGTCCTTTTCTGGCTGACTTGCCGGGTTTGGCAGACACCTTTTCTTCCACAAAAGTGTTCCACTCGCCACAGCCGGGACATTTCCCCAGCCATTTGGGACTTTCATATCCGCAATCACTGCAGAAATAGACGGATTTGGTCTTTGCTGATGCCATTTCTTATTGTTTGGGAACAGCCGGTTGAATGTGGATTACACACGCATTACGCTATTCCGGATTATAATTGCAAAATTAATCAAATTTTCAAAACTTTTTCCACGCTGCATCATTATAATAATAAAAAGACCAATTAAGTTTATTATGAAATATCTTACAGACGAAAAACTGCTGATTGTCGGCGCAGGCGGAATGATCGGCTCAAACATGGCTCAGACCGCCATAATGATGCACCTGACACCTAACATTTGTCTTTATGACCCTTATGCAAAAGGTCTTGAAGGTGTGGCGGAAGAATTACTGCATTGCGGATTCGAAGGATTGAATCTGACATATACGGATGACATCGAGACTGCTTTTACCGGAGCGAAATATATAGTTTCTTCCGGTGGCGCACCCCGCAAAGCCGGAATGACAAGAGAAGACCTGCTGAAGGGGAATGCACAGATTGCTGAGGATTTCGGCAAAAACGTAAGAAAATATTGTCCGGATGTAAAGCACATCGTCGTTATTTTCAACCCCGCAGACATCACAGGGCTTGTCACACTCCTCTATTCCGGAGTAAAACCGTCATGTGTGACGACACTCGCCGCTCTTGACAGCACGCGTCTTCGCAGCGAGCTGGCAAAATATTTCTCCATTTCTCCCGACAAAATCACAAATGCAAGAACCTATGGCGGACATGGTGAACAAATGGCGGTGTTCGAATCGACGACTCTGGTCGACGGCAAACCGCTCAAGGAGTTGATAGAAACTAAGGAAATTCCCGAAAAAGACTGGGAAGAACTTAAAATCCGCGTAATTCAGGGCGGCAAGAATATAATTGACCTCCGTGGCAGATCCTCTTTCCAGAGTCCTGCATATCTTTCGATTGAAATGATTGCGGCAGCCATGGGTGGTCCGACGTTCAAATGGCCGGCAGGCGTTTACGTAAACGATAAGAAATTCAGCCACATCATGATGGCAATGGAGACCACCATCAATAAAGACGGGGTGTCATTCAGACAAGTCGACGGCACTCCTGAAGAAAACGCCGCGCTTGAAAAGAGCTATCAGCATCTTTGCGCATTGCGGGATGAAGTGATCTCACTCGGAATCATGCCCCCTGTCTCGGAATGGAGCAAGCTCAATCCCTACATGGACGAAGAGACCAAATGAAATGTCTGCGGAAACACTTATTTAAACGAAAATTCCCGTTAAATATCCGCCAATAGACAAACTGTTAATTATCAATTATTTGTTAAAGAAACTTCAACATTTCAACATGATAGGACAGATGTTTTCCAACATCTGTCCTCTTTTTTATTGCCAAAAATTTTTGTCATTATGATTTTAACACTATATTTGCCAACAAAATTCATTTTAACCATTTAAAACGATCATGAAGAAACACAATTTTTATGCAGGACCAAGTATCCTCAGTCCGTACACGATTCAAAAGACAGCCGAGGCTATCCAGGATTTCTCCGACATGGGACTCTCCATACTTGAGATCTCACACCGCAGCAAACAATTTCAGGCTGTGATGGATGAGGCGGTAGCGCTTACAAAAGAGCTTCTGCACCTTCCTGAGAATTATCATGTGCTCTTCCTCGGTGGCGGTGCAAGTCTGCAATTCTGCATGGTTCCGTTCAATCTTCTCAACAGGAAAGCCGCTTATATCAACACCGGCACATGGGCTACAAACGCCATTAAAGAAGCTAAACTTTTCGGAGATGTAGAGGTTCTCGCATCATCAGAAGACACCAAGTTCAATTATATACCCAAGAACTTCACGATCCCCAATGATGTGGATTACTTCCACTTCACATCAAACAACACAATTTACGGAACAGAAATCCGTCACGATTTCGACACGGAAGTGCCGGTAGTGTGCGACATGTCATCAGACATCTTCTCCCGTGAATTCGATCCTACCAAATATTCATTGATATATGCCGGCGCGCAGAAGAATCTCGCTCCTTCAGGCGTGACAATCGTTATTGTGAAGGAAGATATACTCGGCAAGGTAAACAGAGAGATTCCGACCATGCTCGACTACCGCACACATATCAAGAAAGGCTCCATGTTCAATACTCCTCCTGTTCTTCCTATATATTCCGCTCTCATGACTCTGCGTTATTACAAAGAGATGGGCGGTGTAAAGGCTATGGAGAAACTTGATATGGAAAAGGCAGCGCTGCTCTATGATGAAATAGACCGCAACAAACTCTTCACCGGCACAGTAGCTGAAGAAGACAGGTCAATCATGAACGTATGCTTCGTGATGAAACCCGATTATGCCGAACTTGAAAAAGACTTCATGGAGTTTGCCACCTCTAAAGGAATTGTCGGCATAAAGGGACACCGTTCAGTAGGCGGATTCCGTGCATCTCTCTATAATGCACTTCCTCTTGACAGTGTCAAAGTGCTTGTAGATGCAATGAAAGAATTCGAAGCTAAACATTAATCAGAATTTATCTATGAAAATATTGGTTTTCACCGAAAAGCCTTTTGCTCCCGCAGCAGTAAAGGCTATAGCGGATACTGTAAATGCTTCCGGTAATGAATTCAGGCTCGTCGAGGGGGGAACCCGGGAGGATTTTGTGGAGGCAATCGCTGATGCTGACGCCCTGATTGTCAGAAGCGACAAAGTAGACCGCGCGCTTCTTGACCACGCAAAAGCGCTGAAGGTAATAGTTCGTGCCGGAGCCGGATATGACAACATCGACCTTGATGCGGCATCGGAACGCAAGATTTGCGTCATGAACACACCCGGGCAAAATTCCAACGCAGTCGCCGAACTCGTTTTCGGAATGATAGTGATGATGTGCCGCAACCAGTATAATGGCAAATCAGGGACTGAACTGAAAGACAAATCGTTGGGTATATATGCTTACGGACAGGTGGGACGTAACGTCGCACGCATAGCCAAAGGATTCGGAATGAAACTTGAGGCTCTCGACAAATTCGTTGACGATGCAGTGATGGAGGCTGACGGAATCAAGCCGCTTCACGATGTCAAGGAGCTTTTCGCTAACAATGATTTCGTTTCGCTTCACATTCCGGCAACTCCCGAGACCCGCAATTCCATCGGTTATGACCTCGTCATGCTTATGCCTGAGAACGGTGTACTTGTAAATACCGCCCGCAAAGAGGTTATTGACGAGGCTGGATTGATGAAGGCTCTTGAAGAACGTCCGGACTTGCGTTATGTGTCAGATATCAAACCGGATGCAGCTGAAGAATTTGAACACAAATTTGCATCTCGCGTTTTCTTCACTCCAAAGAAAATGGGTGCGCAGACAGCTGAAGCAAACTTCAACGCCGGTGTTGCCGCAGCAGAGCAGTCAATCGCGTATCTTAAAGACGGTTGGAACAAATATCAGGTAAACCGTTTTTAAAACAATTGATGAGTGAAAAATAGAACCAAGCACTGCATTTGATTCATTGAATCATAATCAGCTTAAATACAATCCGGGCTGCCTGTTTGGCAGCCCGGATTGTATTTTCAGGCATACGAATTCTCCAGGCATCAGAAATGAAATAAAGTTTGAACTTGTTTGAACCAAAAAATATTTGTCCGTCACATAACAGGACTATAACTTTACAGAAAGTTTTACAACCGCTATAACTACTTTTACCCATGAATATTGATTTTTTAAAAAGATTGGTAGACAAAATGGAATCCGATTATATCCATGAATCCAGAAATAACGAGGCACTTCGCTGGCTTCAGGATTACAATAAGGAAATCCAGGAAGTCAAACAGTACCGGGAACGTGAGATTCTGGAGCTTCTGCAGAACGCCGATGACGCCGGGAGTTGTCAGGTCGATATCTCTCTCGATACAGCTAACCGTCTTCTGACCATCACCAACAGCGGTGCCGGGACAATCCCGTTTACTGAAGAAGGGGTAAAATCCATAATGTATGCCAATGTGAGTCCGAAGAAAGGATCGGAGCTGATC
>CAMWMW010000158.1 GCA_947175455.1 uncultured Porphyromonadaceae bacterium
TGGCTGTAAGTCTGCGGCGCACTTCCGGAATCACGGCAACCGGACTTACAAGAGAACTGACCTTCATGTCGCGGATCTCTTCTCCACATCCTCTCCGTTGAGCAGTGTGTGCTGTATGCCGTCGGCTCCGGCGGGTGTGAATGAAATTCTGATTTCGGGGAGAGATTCCACGAGAGCCCGGGTGTCGACCCCGCTGTCGGCATCGGCGAAGCCGTGTCGTATCGCATATAATGTCACGGCACGGTACATCGCTCCGGAATCTACATATACATATCCGATGCGGCGTGCAAGGTCACGCGCCATAGTGGATTTGCCTGACGATGAATAACCGTCGATAGCTATGATTATTTTTTTCATTTTTCGCTTTTCTTTCTTGGCGCCGTTTTCTTTGTAGCGGCGGCTGTCTCTTTTTTTGTTGCCTTTGTTGTTTTCTTTGTCCCGGCGGGTTTGGGCTTCACCATTCTGAGCACCTGCGCTGTCCTGGCAGGCAGATAGAGCTTGAGCCAGCCTTTCCCGGAGGGTGAATACAGGGGATCGGGCTGGGTGAAGTGGTGTATCGAATCGTCGATATTGCCGAAACCTCCGAAACCTGAGGCATCGCTGTCAAGCACTACCTCGTATTCTCCGGCTGGGGCGAGGAATCCATAACCGCTGAAAGATTTTACAGGACTCCAGTTAAACACGAAAATCAGATCGCCGCGTCGGAAAGCAAGCACCTGGTCATCGTCTTTCTCCCAAAGTTTCTCGACAGGCTCCGCCTGGAAATTGTAGTGTTTAGAGACCAGTTCCACCATAGCATTGTCAAATGCATTGAGATATTTGTATTTCAGATCCTCTCTGTCTACAAGGTCCCACTGTCTGCGTGCGTATTTGTAGCTCCAGCCGTTTCCTTCACGCGGGAAGTCGATCCATTCCGGATGTCCGAACTCATTGCCCATGAAATTGAGATATCCGCCGTTGATTGAGGCAAGTGTCACGAGGCGTATCATTTTATGCAACGCCATTCCGCGACCTACCGTGCCGTCGGTGTCGTCAGCCATCATGTGCCAATACATCTCCTTGTCGATAAGACGGAAAATGATTGTCTTGTCACCTACGAGCGCCTGGTCATGGCTTTCGCAGTAGGAAATCGTCTTCTCGTCGGCACGGCGGTTCGTCAGTTCCCAAAAAATGGAAGTCGGATGCCAGTCTTCATCCTTCTTCTCCTTGATCATTTTAATCCATTAATCCGTTATGCCCATCGCCATGCGATAGTCGAACCCCAGTCCACCTTCCTCAAACTTCACGGCGAGACCCGGCATTCCGCTCATCTCTTCCGCTATTGTGATTGCCTTGGGATTGATTTCGTGGATAAGCATATTGGCAAGTGAAAGGTAGACGATGGCGTTGATGTCTTCGTTGCCGTCGTAATAATCGTCGTAGCTTCCGAAAGCCTTTCCCAGACCGTGGTTGTAATACAGCATTGATGTCACGCCGTCGAAGCGGAACCCGTCGAACTTGTATTCCTCAAGCCAGAACTTGCAGTTCGAGAGCAAGAAATGAATCACGGAGTTTTTGCCGTAATCGAAGCAAAGCGAATCCCATGCCGGGTGTTCGCGGCGCCAGTCTCCATAGAAATAGAGGTCATGGGAACCGTCGAGTCTGCCCAGCCCCTCGACCTCGTTTTTCACCGCGTGGGAATGGACGATATCCATAATCACCGCTATTCCACGCTGATGCGCGTCGTCAATGAGGCGTTTGAGGTCATCGGGTGTGCCGAAACGCGATGAGGCGGCGTAGAAGCTGCTGACGTGGTATCCGAAAGAACCGTAATAAGGGTGCTCCTGGATCGCCATTATCTGGATTGCGTTATAGCCGTCGGCGGCGATGCGGGGCAGTGTCTTTGTGCGGAACTCCTCGTATGTGCCGACCTTCTCCTCTTCCTGTGCCATGCCTATGTGGCATTCATATATAAGAAGAGGTTTTGTGTCGGGCTTGAATTTCTTTATCTTGAATTTGTAAGGCTTCTCCGGAGCGTAGACTTCCGCGGAGAAGATATGGGTGTCGGGATCCTGCACCACGCGTGTCGCATACGCCGGGATTCTCTCTCCGCTTCCGCCTTCCCATTCGACTCTCATTTTATATAGGTCGCCGTTATGGATGAAATCGGCAGGGAAATGTCCTTCCCATACACCTCCTCCGATAGGGGAGAGTGAATAACGCTCGTCATCTTTCCAGCCTGTGAATGTTCCGATGAGCCATATCTGTGTCGCGTTCGGTGCGTATTCACGGAAGATCCATTCGCCGTTTTTCTCACGATGAAGACCGAAATATTTATAAGCGTTTGCGAACTGGGAGAGAGAGCCGCCTGTTTCTGCGGTAACTTCCTCCATTTTTCGGATCACGTCTTCGTGGCGTCCTGTTATGGCTTCGGCATAAGGCTCAAGCCAAGGGTCATTGCGAAGAATCTCAAGTTTCTTTTCCATATCTATCGGGTTATATTTTCATATTGGTCATCGTCTGCAAGAAGACAATGTCTGACGGCATTGCGGAGAGTGTCGGCGTCTTTGCCGCCTTGTCTCAGCGCGTCAAGCACGCCGTTTACATATTCGTCTCGCGAACGGTAGCCTAAAAGCTGATGCACTCCCGAGTCGGGAAGCATCGGTTTGTGGTTGAATACTTTAAGTATTGCGTCATAATCGTTGTCGCGTACCATTGCCGCGAACTGCTCCCGGAGCCGGTTGTAGTTTTTTCTCGGTTCCAGTTTGAATACGAGTGATTTAAGATGGGTTTCAAGTGCTGTGATGCAGGAGAAGCGGGCATCGATCTTGCATTCCACATCCCGCTTTACCTTGTGCCTGACATGCTGCAGAGCCTGCTGGTCGGCTTTCTGTTTGAAAGTGTGTATCACCTCTTTTTTCACACGTCTCACAATCTTTTCCGCATCGCGTCCGCGTCTGCGCGCCATCACTCTGATAACACTTTCGAGGAGGAAGATGTTTTCCACTTCCGCCACTTCAGGCACCATGATCTCTTTCTTGCGGAGATAGCCTACTTCTATGTCGGTCCGTCTGTCGCGGTCAACGATTCCTCGGCTGCGGAGGTGATGCATGTTCTTGAGGTCGTTGAACGTGCGGGTGGTTTCTATGACCTTATCGCAGGAACCGAGCGGGCGGACGTTCCAGTCGCGGAACACGAGCGAATACAGCCTGAAATCTATACTGTGCTGCGTGTCTCCCTCTATGAAAATAACCGGCTTGCGGCTGCCTGCCAGTTCAAGGAATATATCTTCGTTGAGCGGAGTGTCGCGGATTATCTCGTAGTCCCATACGCTCTGTTCGGAATCGAAGCTTTTGACCCATATGCAGGTGCTGTTGCTGCGGGAGCTTACGAAGTCTATGTCGACGGAATCGTATACGAACGTGCAGTCCGGACGCAACGACTCGATTGAATCCCAGAGCGAAGAGATAAGCGAAGGGTGGATGAACAGCGAGGGCGAGTCGATGAATATCACCGCATCCGGCATGGCGTAGAGTACGGCGGCGATGTAATAGAGCACTGTTTTCTCACCCTGGCTGAGTGAGGATATGGTGATAAGGTCATCTCCCGCCTGGGTGGCGAACATCAGCGAGCCTTTGTTGCGCATTATCCTGTTGCCGGGGAAGTTCTGCTCCCAGAGCCTTTTGATAATGTCAAGTTTGGTGGTCTGCAGCTTGATGCGTTTGCCGGCGCCGATCTCCCTGTCCTTGAGTTCGAGGAGATATTCCAGCTCGTCGGCGAAGACCATGTATATGAGTTTGTCGAGTTCGCTTACCGCATCCGTGCGCATGTAGGTGTGGCGGGATGCCGCCTTGCGGTACAGACTGTCGACAGATCCCTCCTTGCGCGATTCTTCCCGTTCGGGGAATGATGCCGATAGAGCCGACAGACAGTATGCACGGTTTCCTGCAAGTCTTACCATCTCTTGCATGAAACGGCTCTTGCCGGCTCCGTTGCCGCCGATCAGAGACACACGGCGTGTGCCCGACAGCGCACGCGTGTCTTTGTCCGGAAATGCGGGAGGAAGGATTACATTGCTCATGATATGGCGCCTGTTTGGACTGATGGTCTCTTACTGCTGTGATGTGATTATTCTGGCGAGGTATTTGCCGAGAATGTCGAACTCTATATTGACTTTAGTACCTTTTTCTATACGGTGGAAGTTGGTGTTGTCGTGCGTATAGGGTATGATCGCCACTTTGAAACTGTTGTCGGTAGGTTCGCAGACAGTAAGGCTTACGCCGTTCACCGTCACCGACCCTTTGTCAACAGTGATGTATCCCTTGCGTGCCAGCTCCTTGTCGGAATCATATTCGAAAGTATAATACCAGCTGCCGTCTGCCTCGCGGACATCGGTGCATACGGCGGTCTGGTCCACGTGTCCCTGGACGATATGTCCGTCGAGGCGTCCGTTCATCTTCATGGAACGTTCGAGATTCACCAGATCTCCCGGCTTCAGGTCTCCGAGATTGGAGCGGTCAAGGGTCTCTCTGATTGCAGTGACGGTGTATGTGCCGTCGCCGGGAAGAGCTACTACCGTGAGGCACACTCCGTTGTGGGCTACGCTCTGGTCTATGGTGAGTTCGTCTGCAAAACTGCAGCGCATCGTGATGTGAAGGTTGCTTCCTTCCTCGCGGAGAGCTACTACCTCTGCCGCTTCTTCTACAATTCCTGAGAACATGCTGAAGTCTTTTTTAGTTTGATTTGAGTGCGAAGCCTACGCATAGGCCATCGTATGAATTCAAAAGAGTGGAGAGTGTTTTCGCTGCGGATATGTTGGAATATTTTGCCACGGCATCGATGATAGCCATGAGTTTTGTGGCATCAAACATCACATCCATGGTGCTCGAAGTCTTTTGCACATATGTTTTCACCTTGCCGAGCGAAATCTTTCCCGCCGCGTTGAATTTGAATTCGAAAATACCTTTCTCCGAGCCTTGGGTTACAGTGCCTTTCAAAGTCAGTTTTTTGATTTTTAGCTGGAAGTTGCCGGAATCGTCTATGGTGAGAGTGGCGCCGGTGAGTCCGTATTTCTGATAATACGGTTTCAGCTTGGTCTCGATTGCCGCTCCTGCCGCCTTGCCTCCCGCCTGCTTGAGGAAGTTGTCTCCCTGGAACGCTACCGCCGGACCGGTGGCAAGCCAGTTCCCCTTAAGATCCTGCACCGACAGGTTGGAGCTGGAGAATACCCCCTCTATCAGGTTTCCGATAGTTTCCGAGGTGTCGCCGCTTCCTCCTAATTTCCCGAGGAGGTCTTTGAGAGACTGGGCATTGGCCATATTGGAACATGAAATAATCATGGCTACCAACATCAATAGAGTTCTGATGTGCTTAATTTTCATACTGTTATATTAT
>CAMWMW010000159.1 GCA_947175455.1 uncultured Porphyromonadaceae bacterium
AAACAAGTCAGCAGACTAATGCTACTGCTTGGGGCCTTACTGACGGGCCTTCCCGCGCTCGCGGCCACAAGAGAAGTGACGGGAACAATCACCGACGAACAGGGCGAACCCCTTGTCGGAGCCAGCATAATGCTGGTCAATTCCCGCACCGGATGCATGGCGGACATCGACGGCCGCTTCTCTCTTCAGGTGCCCGAGGGTCCGGCACAGCTGAAAATCGCGCTTATCGGATACCAGCCCCAGACCATAAAGGTCGCTCCTTCGCAGACAAGCGTGAATGTGATAATGAAAGAAGACTCCCAGACCCTTGAAGAAACCGTGGTAGTGGGATACGGCACTCAGAAAAAGG
This sequence comes from uncultured Porphyromonadaceae bacterium, assembly GCA_947175455.1. Classification (GTDB taxonomy): domain Bacteria; phylum Bacteroidota; class Bacteroidia; order Bacteroidales; family Muribaculaceae; genus Lepagella. The sequence continues at coordinate 350 of CAMWMW010000159.1, forward strand.
TGAACCTTACAGGTGCCGTAGCCGCCATCGAGGGGAAGAGCCTTGAAGGCAGACCTGTGAGCAATGTCTCGTCAATGCTTCAGGGTGCAGTCGCCGGTCTCAATGTGACCACAAGTTCGGGTAAGCCCGGTTCTTCCGCCTCTCTGAACATTCGAGGACGCACGTCTATCAACAACGCCTCTCCTCTGGTGCTTATCGACGGAGCCATCGGCGAGATTGACCAGGTAGACCCCAATGACGTAGCCTCCATATCCGTGATCAAGGATGCCTCGGCGGCTGCCGTATACGGCGCACGCGCCGCATTCGGCGTCATTCTTGTCACCACCAAGGGAGGCAGCGAGCAGGACGGCAAGGCAACCGTGAGATACAACGGCAGATTCGGCTGGGAAGAGACGACTCAGAGCACCGACTTCGAGACAAGCGGTTACTGGCATCTTCGCATGCTTGAAGACTTCCACTACGGACAGACGAAATCATATCTCATGCCGAACTATACCGACAAGGACTATATGGAACTCCTCGCCCGCGTCAACGACAAGACGGAGCATCCGGACCGTCCGTGGACCGTGGTTGAGGAAGTAAACGGCAGAAAGCAATGGAAATATTACGCCAATACCGACTGGTGGAACGAACTCTGGAAAAGCCGCCGCTTCCTGACGCAGCACAATGTGTCGCTCTCGGGCGGCTCGAAGGCAGCGAGATATTTCGTGTCGGGAGGCTACAAGCACAATGACGGCATTGCGAAATACAACAACGACAAATACAACCAGTACACACTCCGCAGCCGACTGAACTTCAACGTCAACAAATATATCGATTTCGAGGAGAACCTCGCCTATTTCGGCTCAAGCTACAATTATCAGGGCGACGGCTCGATGGAGAACACACTCGCTTATTCGGGCGAGAACGCATTCCCTCTCTTCCCGCTGACGAATCCCGACGGCTCATACATATATGAAAACCCGTATACCTCATACAAACCGGCAAACGGACGCGCCATAATGATGATGCAGGGGCTGCACCCCGGCGAGACCCGCAAAAACAACTTCACCACGACTTCTCGCGTCAATATCAAGCCTATCAAACAGCTTACGTTCTCTGCCGATTTCACATACAGATTCTACCAGAACAGAAGCAACACGCGTTCAAACGCCATTCCGTACCGCGTATATCCGGATGCGGAAATGAAGACATACAGCTCCGGCGCCGGTCAGGATGACTTCAAGGAATCGATGGCAACCTACAACTATTATTCGGCAAACGCACTTGTGACATACAAGGATTCCTTCAAAGACGCGCACAATCTGACTGTAGTGGCAGGCTACAATTACGAAAACCGCAACTACAAGACATACTCCACATATGTCCAGAATCTCGGGACTCCCGACCTCAACGATCTCGGGCTGGCACCGAGTCTTGACGGCGCCAAGGTGACAGGCGGTCAGACCGATTATTTCCTTCAGGGTATCTTCGGCAGAATCAACTACGATTATCTGGGCAAATACCTCGTGGAACTCTCCGGACGTTACGACGGAACCTCCAGATTTGCAAAAGGACACCGCTGGGGCTGGTTCCCCTCCGGATATGTCGGCTGGCGTGACAGCGAAGCGAAATTCCTCGAAAGTCTCAACCCCTGGCTGAGCAACGGAAAAGTGCGCGTCTCATACGGAAGCCTCGGAAACCAGAACACTTCCGACCTCTACACATTCCTGCGCAAGGTGTCAATCAGCACTTTCTCGGGTGACAACATATATACCTTCGACAATGCCAACGTGGCAAAATACTCTTCCGTAGGCATTCCTATCGCCCAGGATTTCACATGGGAGAAAGCAAACCAGTGGGACCTCGGCTTCGATTTCGGATTCTTCAACAACCGTCTCAATGCCACTGTCGACCTCTACATCCGTGACACAAAGGACATGATCACAGACGGTGTCGCGCTTCCCGCCATATACGGCGCGGACTCCCCGAAGATGAATGCCGCCGACCTCCGCACGAAAGGTTATGAGCTCAGCCTTGAATGGAACGACGCCTTCACTCTGTTTGAAAACAAATTCTCTTACAACGTGGGCTTCAACTTATCCGAATACCGAAGCACTATCACCAAATATGACAACCCGACGAAGTCTTTCGCAAAAGATTACTACGTAGGCATGGAATTCGGCGAGATCTGGGGCTTCCGGACAGGGGGTCTTTTCAGAACCACCGAAGAGGCTCAGAAATATGCCTCGGAGGTTGATCTCTCTTATGTCACAAAAGGCATGAGCGACGGATGGCAGGCTGGAGACCTCAAGTTCCTTGACCTGGACGGCGACAACAGGATATCAATCGGACGCGACGACCTCTACGACGCTGACGGAAACAAGATTCCCACCAACTGCGTCGACAACCCCGGTGACCGCGTGAAACTCGGCAACTCTCTGCCCCGCCTGCAATACGGATTCCGCGCCGGCTTCAATTACTACGGTTTCGACGCCAATATCTTCTTCCAGGGAACTGGCAACCACTACTGGTATCCGGAATCAAGCAACATGCCGTTCTGGGGATTCTTCTCCACTTACGAGCGTTGTTCTTATCTACGCGGCGATTTCCGCGACATGTACTGGACTGAAGACAACCCCGACGCTTATTTCCCGCGTGCGAAATCAAAAGCTGCAAGCAGCGGATACATGCAGTATAAGAACGACCGTTATCTCCAGAACATCCGTTACCTGCGTCTCAAGAACCTCACCGTAGGATATACCTTCCCCAAGAAATGGACCAGAGTTGCGGGAATCGAAAAACTGAGACTTTATTTCACGGCGGAAAACCTCGCCTACTGGTCTCCTCTCAAAGACAACTGCAAATATATCGATCCGGAAGCGGCATTCGAGCAGAACAGCGACAATGCCCATTGGGACATGCTCGCCTACCCCTGGCCAAAGACTTTCACTTTCGGCATCGACCTCCAGTTCTAATCTAATATCCAGCTAACAATGAAAAAATATATATTATTGGCATTTATCGGTCTGTTGGGTCTGACATCATGCGACGACACCCTTGATGTGACTCCGAGAGACAAGGTTGGCATTGACGAATACTTCCGCACGTCAACCGACCTGGAGCTTTTCTCCAATACTTTCTACAACAGTCTGCTCGACAAGAAACCTTATTCCTATCAGGATGACCATATCGTGAAACAGACCCTGAGCAGCGAGCTTCTCTGCGGTTCTTCGAGAACGGTTCCCGCTTCGGGCGGAGGGTGGACATGGACTGTGCTCCGCAAAATCAACACTCTTCTCGAATACGCTCCCAAGAATTGCACGGATGCCGATGCAGTTAAGAAGTATACTGCCGTCGGACGGTTCTTCCGCGCACATTTCTACTTCGAAAAAGTGAAACGCTTCGGCGATGTGCCATGGGTTGACCGCCAGCTTTTCTCTACCGACGACAAGCTTTATGGCGCACGTGACTCACGTGAGCTGGTGATGAGCAAAATCATCGAGGATCTCGATTACGCCATAGAGAATCTGCCGTCAAGTTCTACGGAAAAGAGCGTATACCGCGTGACCCAGGGCGCCGCTCTGGCTCTCAAATCGCAGGTATGCCTTTTTGAGGGTACTTTCCGCAAATATCATGGACTCGCCCTTGACGGTCATGATTATGAATGGTATCTGCGCCAGTGCGTGGACGCAAGCGAGAAACTGATGAGCGGCGCCTACGGCAAATACGCTCTTTACAACACCGGCAAACCGGCTCAGGATTACCGCGATCTGTTCGTATTCGACCAGGCGTCCGACAGCAAGACAGAAGTGATTCTTGCCGTAGCCTACAATGTGGGGCTTTCGATCTTCCACAACGCAAGCGCATACTGTGTGCTTGACAATCAGGGCAAACCTGCCGTGACAAGAAAACTCGTGTCTTCCTATCTGATGAAAGACGGCTCGCGCTTCACCGACAAAGTAGGCTGGGAGACGATGCAGTTTGCCGACGAGATGAAAGACCGCGACCCGCGTCTGTCACAGTCAATAAGAGGCACAGGCTATATCCGCGTGGGGGAAAAGAGTGTGGAAAGCGCGAATCTGCTCGTATCATCCACCGGTTATCAGCCTATAAAGTTTGTGACCCAGAAAGTCTACCAGAACAATGAAGTTGACCGTTCCGGGCGTTCGTACAACGATATGCCGGTATACAGATACGCCGAAGTTCTTCTCAACTTTGCGGAAGCGAAGGCTGAACTGGGAGAACTCTCCCAGGGAGACCTCGACAAGAGTGTGAACCTCATCCGCAAACGTGCCGGCATGCCCGACATGAAGACTGGCAACAGCGTGGATCCTTTCCTGATCAGCCAGGACTTCGGTTATTCCAACTGCAAGGACGGCGACATACTTGAGATCCGCCGTGAGCGCGGCATAGAGCTTTTCATGGAGCACCGCCGCTATTATGACCTGATGCGCTGGAAAGAGGGAAAATGCATAAACCAGCCTATCTACGGCATATATGTGAACGGAGCCGGAGGAATTGACTTCACCGGCGATGGCAGGGAAGACGTGGTGTTCTACGCCAACGGAGGCAGCAAACCCGCTGTCGGCGCAGGTGTGCAGACATATGAAATCGGCAAAGACATAATTCTCTCCCAGGATTCAAAGGGATATTCCTGCAACCACCATACACAGGACCGCAAGCCTTTTGACGAAAACCGCGATTATCTTTATCCGATTCCAACCAACGAACTCAGCCTGAACCCGAATCTGACCCAGAATCCGGGATGGAAATAAGTTAAGAAGCTGTTAAAAAATTGAATGATATGAAAATCAGAATAAATTCATTATTATTATCTCTCGCTGTCGCGTTCGGCTGTCTTCTGACCTCCTGCGACAACGATGACAACGGCGGCGTCGCCGAAGCTGTGATGGGAAGCACGCGCAGTCTTGAGTTTCCTGTTGCCGGCACTGTTCCGGCTGTCATTGAGATTGTCGCAGACGGAGCCTGGCAGGTGGAGACTCCGGAGTGGATTACCGTGACA